>CAXTUK010000182.1:3068-5308 GCA_964247395.1 uncultured Acetobacteraceae bacterium | reverse complement strand
GGGCTGAAGGAGGCGCAGAAGCTCGGTTGCGCGCGTGCGGTGCGGCCGAGGCGGGGCGCCAGGGGCGGGCGCCAGGCGGGGGCGCCCGAGGGGATGGGGCTGCAGGAGATCGGGCACCTGTTCGACCTGGTGTCGCCGTTCCTTCGGGAGGAGGCGCGATGACCGACGCCCTTTTGTCGCGGACCTCGCGGAACGATATAGGCGGCGAGGTCAAACGCAGGATCCCATCGAGCGATGAACCCGATCGACATCGCCGCCCTCGTCGTTGTCGCCGCCTCGGCGGTGTTCGGGCTGGCGCGAGGCTTCACGCGCGAGGCGTTCGGGCTGGCGGCCTGGGTGGCGGCCATCCTGGGCGCGATCCATCTGTTCGGGCTGATCGATCCGACGATGCGGCGGGTGGTCGCCAACGTGCAGATCGCGGACGCGGCGTCCTATGCGCTCGGGTTCGTCGTGCTGCTGATCGTCTGCTCGGTGCTGGCGGACCTGATCGGGCGGGCGGTCCGGGCAACGCCGTTCGGCGGTGTGGACCGGGCGCTGGGGCTGGCCTTCGGCGTGGTGCGCGGGGCGGCGATCCTGATCGTCGCCTACGTGCTGGCCGGACTGGCGGCGCCACCGTCGGAGTGGCCGGCGGTGGTCAGGCAGGCGCGGGCGACGCCGCTCGCCTATGCGGGCGCCGCGTGGGCGACGGGCCTGGTGCCATCATCGGCGCGACCGCACGTGCAGGCGCCGGATGCCGCGACGCCGACGCCGGGCGGCGATGCGATCTGATCGGGGACAGCGATTGATGGGTGACGTGAGCGCGCCTGACGACGATCATCCGCACGAGGAATGCGGCGTCTTCGGGATCTGGCGGGGATCGGACGCGGCGGCGATCACGGCGCTCGGGCTGCATGCGCTGCAGCACCGCGGCCAGGAGGCGACCGGGATCGTGTCGTTCGACGGCCAGCGGTTCCATCAGCACAAGGGGCTGGGGCTGGTGGGCGACAATTACGGGGACGCAAGGGTCATCGCCTCGCTGCCCGGCCATGCGGCGATCGGACATAATCGCTACGCGACCACCGGCGACACGGTGAACCGCAACGTGCAGCCGCTGTATGCGGATTTCGAGTTCGGCGGGTTCGCGGTCGCGCACAACGGGAACCTCACCAACGCGCTGGCGCTGCGCCGGGCGCTGGTCAGGCGGGGGTGTCTGTTCCAGTCGAGCACCGACAGCGAGGTGTTCGTCCACCTGATCGCGATCAGCCTCTATTCGACGGTGACGGACCGGCTGATCGACGCGCTCAAGCAGGTGGTGGGCGCCTACTCGCTGGTGGCGCTGTCGTCGGACGCGCTGATCGGGGTGCGCGATCCGCTGGGGGTGCGGCCGTTGATCCTGGGGCGGATCCGCTCGCCGGGCGAGCCGGCTGGCAGCGCCGGCGCGTGGGTGCTGGCGAGCGAGACGTGCGCGCTCGACATCGTGGACGCGGAGTTCGTGCGCGACGTCGATCCGGGCGAGATCGTGATCATCGACGATGCGGGGGTGAGGAGCATCAAGCCGTTCGGCGCGCAGCCGGGACGGTTCTGCGTGTTCGAGTATATCTATTTCGCGCGTCCGGACAGCGTGCTCGACGGGCGCGGGGTGTACGAGGCGCGCAAGCGGATCGGCGTCGAGCTCGCGCGGGAGAGTGCCGTTTCGGCGGACGTGGTGGTGCCGGTGCCCGATTCGGGGGTGCCGTCGGCGATGGGGTTCGCGAGCGAAAGCGGGATTCCGTTCGAACTGGGGATCATCCGCAATCATTACGTGGGCCGGACGTTCATCGAGCCGACCGAGCAGATCAGGCATCTCGGCGTGAAGCTGAAGCATTCGGCGAACCGCGATGCGCTGCAGGGCAAGCGGGTGGTGCTGGTCGACGACAGCATCGTGCGCGGCACGACGAGCCGGAAGATCGTCGAGATGGTGCGCGCGGCGGGTGCGGCGGAGGTGCACATGCGGATCTCGTCGCCGCCGACGACGCATTCCTTCTTCTACGGCATCGACACGCCTGAACGCGGCAAGCTGCTGGCGGCGCGGCACAGCGTGGACGAGATGGCGAGCCTGATCGATGCCGACAGCCTGGCGTTCATCTCGCTGGACGGGCTGTACCGGGCGCTGGGGAAGCCGGGACGGGATGCGGCGAAACCGGGGTTCTGCGACGCGTGCTTCACCGGTGATTACCCGATCGAGCTGCTCGATACGGCGGACAGCACGCCAAGGCGGACAC
>CAXTUK010000182.1:0-3058 GCA_964247395.1 uncultured Acetobacteraceae bacterium | reverse complement strand
AGATGGAGGCGGTGCGTTAGAGCCAAGTGACGCGGGTCCGGGGGCGCCTGCCCCCGGCGGGGTGCGGGGCGGAGCCCCGTGCTCACCGCCTGAGCTTGGAGTGTCCGCGTCCGTAGGCCGCGTAGATCGCGAGGCCAAGGGCGAGCCAGACGAACAGGCGGATCCAGCTCGCGAGCGGCAGGCCGATCATCAAGGTGAGGCACGACAGGATGCCGAGCAGCGGCACCCAGGGGACGGCGGGGACGCGGAACGGGCGGTCCATGCGGCGGTCGGTGCGGCGCAGGCGGATGACGGCGGCGCAGACGACGACGAATGCGAACAGGGTGCCGATGCTGACCATCTCGCCGAGGACGGTGATCGGAACCAGGGTGGCGATCACCGCGACGACGGCGCCGATCAGCGCCTGGCTCCTGTAGGGCGTCTTCAGTCTGGGGTGGGTGTGCGCGAACAGGCTCGGCAGCAGGCCGTCGCCGGCCATGGTGAAGAAGATGCGGGACTGGGCGTAGAGGGAGACGAGCATGACGGTGGTGAGCCCGAGCAGCGCGCCGAGCTTGATCAGGAACGAGAACCAGGGCAGGCCGAACCGGTCGGTTCCGAGGGCGATCGGCGCGGCGACGTTGAGCTTGGCATAGGGAACGATGCCGGTCAGCACCGCGGCCGTGGCGACATAGAGCAGGGTGCAGACGACGAGCGAGGCGAGGATGCCGATCGGCATGTCGCGTTGCGGATTGCGGGCCTCCTGGGCGGCGGTGGAGACCGAGTCGAAGCCGATATAGGCGTAGAACACGACGCCGGCGCCGCGAAGCAGGCCGGTCCAGCCATAGGCGCCGAACCGGCCCGTGTTGGGCGGGATCAGCGGTGTCCAGTTGTGGGGCTGGATGAAGAAGACGCCGACCGTGATGAAGGCGAGCACGATGGTGAGCTTGAGCGCCACCATGATGGTGTTGAGGCGCGCGGATTCCTTGGTGCCAATAATGAGCAACAGCGTGAGCGCCACGACAATGGCGGCGGCGGGCAGGGTCTGCGGTGCCGCGGCGTGCCGGTGCGGGATGTCGACGCCGATCCCGTGCAGCAGGCGGGCGGCGTAGCCGGACCAGCCGGCGGCGACGGTCGCGGCGCCGGCCGAGTATTCGAGGATGAGATCCCAGCCGATGATCCAGGCGACGAGCTCGCCGAGGGTCGCGTAGGCGAAGGTGTAGGTGCTGCCGCTGACCGGCAGCATGGCGGCGAGCTCGGCGTAGCAGAGACCCACGAACGCGCAGGCGATGCCGCCGCCGATGAAGGACAGCATGATGCCCGGGCCGGCGTAGCGGGCGGCGGCGGTGCCGGTGAGGACGAAGATGCCGGCGCCGATGATGCAGCCGATCCCCATCGCGGTGATGCTGATCCAGCCGAGGGATCTGGTGAGATGCTGACCCTCGCCGTCGGCGACGATGGCCTCGATCGGCTTGCGCGCGGCCAACGCGTCGAGCGTGTTGGTCATGGGGGCCGGGGAGGATGCCCCCGGCCTCCTGTCGCGATCGGCTATTGGAAGGCCAGGATCGGCACGTAGGGCACGCCGAGGCCGGTCACGTCGTTGTAGCCGGGTGTGACGACGTTGAAGACGTCGTCGACCCCTTCGCAGATGGTGGTGGCGCAGACCTGCAGCGGGAACGGCACCGAGGCGATGAGCAGCGGCACCGAGTTGATGGTCACGACCCTGACCTCGTTGAGGTTGTTGACGTAGCCGCGCAGCACCGCGGTCGGGTTGGACGGTGGCAGGATCTGGTTGATGCCGGCGCTGTTGGTGGTCTTGCCGGTCTTCAGGCCGTAGAGGAAGGGGTTGGCGAAACCGACAAAGGCGCGGCCGGTCAGTCCGCGGACCTGGTCGACGGTGGCCATCATGCCCGCGGTGAGCGGCGAGGCGAGGCTGGTGCCCCCCTCGGCGATCTCGCAGTATTCGGTCGTCGCGGTCAGTTTGGTGCAGCCGATGTCGCTGTGGCCGTCGTTGGCGACGGTGTAGGTCTCGCCGTAGAGATACCCGGTGTAGGGATCGGCGTCGGCGGAGATGTCGGGCGTGACGCGACGCGGCGACAGCGGCACCTGGTAGCCGGACGCCTCGTTGAGCGTGGTGGCGAGGGCGGCCGAGACGACGGGGATCTGGTAGTCGGGCTCGGGCTCGACGAGGCTGAGGCCGCCGCCGCTGCCGGCGTAGAAGGCGGAGTCGGGGAACGTCAGGCCGTCCGCGGTGGTCGTGGTCAGTCCGCTGGTGGTGATCGAGGTGCCGCTGTTGACGGTGGCTCCGGCGAGGAAGACCCGGTAGTTGCCCCAGCCATACTCGGTCTTGCTGCCCTTGGCGTCGGTGAGCAGGAGCGACGTGCCGCCGACTCCGGTCACGTAGGGGCTGGTCGCTTCGAAGGCGCCGGTGGCGACGCCGTTGATCTGCGACAGGTCGCCGTCGTCGCCGGAGCTGAAGAGGACGGTGATCCCTTCGGCCGCGGCGGCCATGAACGCCTGGTCCTCCATCGCGATGTCGGCGGCCGGAACGGCCTCGCCGTTGTTGCCGTAGCTGTTGGTGAGGATGTCGGCGCGGTGCTGGTAGATGGTGTCGAGAAGCGCGGTGGTGAGCGAGGTGCCGTTGTCGGTGGAGCCGACATAGACGATGGAGGCGCCGGGCGCGGAGCCGTGCACGGAGTCGACGTCGAGCGACTCCTCGGTCCACCAGCCATAGGCGGTGGCCACCTGGGCGGCGGGGACGTTGTAGATGCCGGCCGGGATGATCTGCTTGAAATTCGCGTTGGTCAGGGGCGGCAGATGGTGAGTGGCGGCGTAGCGGTTGCCGTCGGCCTGCAGGGTCGGCGAGGCGAACGCGTCGATGATGGCGACGGTAATGCCCCTGCCGTCGAGGCCGACATTGTAGGGATTGAGGCCGTAGGCGGACTGGATCTGCTGCGGGGTGTAGCCGCAGTTCAGCCAGGGCAGCGTCCTGGCATAGGGCGACGGGGCGGTGCTGAGGATCGCCTTGAGGTCGCCGATGACGTGGTCGCAGTACGGCGACGGGTCCTGCGAGGCGACGGGC
>CAXTUK010000181.1:5206-5309 GCA_964247395.1 uncultured Acetobacteraceae bacterium | reverse complement strand
ACGGCGCGCTCCATCCGCCTGAGCGTCGCCTCCGCCAGTCCCTTCAGGTCGCGCGCCGGCACGTCGCCCAGGTTGCGCGCCGAGAACGCGGCGCCGTTCACTT
>CAXTUK010000181.1:0-5149 GCA_964247395.1 uncultured Acetobacteraceae bacterium | reverse complement strand
CCCCCCCCCCCGCGACCACCACCACCCCCCGGCTCGGTCGCCCCCCCGGCTGCGCGCGCAGATCCCGCGACAGCGCCGCCACGATCCCGTCGCGTTCCGCCACTGCCGCTTCGGCCGCCCGTCCGGTCACCGCCTCGATCCGCCGCACACCCGACGCGACGCCCGTCTCGCCCACGATCCGGAACAGCCCGATGTCGCCGGTCCGCGCCACATGCGTCCCGCCGCACAGCTCGAGCGAGTAGGCCGTCCGTCCGTCCCCGCCGTCCCCCATCGACACCACCCGCACCTCCTCGCCGTACTTCTCGCCGAACAGCGCCATCGCGCCCAGCGCCACCGCCTGGTCCGGCGTCATCAGCCGCGTCGTCACGCGCGCGTTCTCGCGCACCCGCTCGTTGACCTCCGACTCGACCGCGGCCAGCTCCTCGCGCGTGATCGGCCGCGGCTGGCTCACGTCGAAGCGCAGCCGGTCGGGCGCGTTGAGACTGCCCTTCTGCGTCACGTGCGTGCCCAGGCGACGGCGTAGCGCCTCGTGCAGCAGATGCGTCGCCGAATGGTGCGCCCTTATCGCGCGCCGCCGCTCGTGGTCCACCTCGGCGCGCACCGCCTGCCCGAGGCTCGCCTCGCCTTCCATCACCCGCCCCACATGAACCACCAGATCGCCCAGCTTTCGCTGCGTGTCCGTGATCTCGATCCGCAGCGCCGAGCCTACGCCCGTCAGCACGCCGCGATCGCCGACCTGGCCGCCCGACTCGGCATAGAACGGCGTCTGGTTGAGCACCACCGACCCCTCCGCCCCTGTTCCGGCCCGCTCCAGGACGCCGCCGGCGACCAGCCCGACGATCTCGCCTTCCGCCGTCTCGGTCGCGTAGCCGAGGAAGTCCGTCGCTCCCAGCCGGTCGCGCAGCTCGAACCAGGGCCGCTCCGTCGCCGCCTCGCCCGACCCCGGCCATGCCGCCCGCGCGCGCGTCCGCTGTTCGGCCATCGCGCTCTCGAACCCGGCCACGTCCACCGAACGGCCGCCGTTGCGCAGCGCGTCCTCCGTCAGATCCAGCGGAAACCCGTACGTGTCGTAGAGCCGGAACGCGACCTCGCCCGGCAGCACGCCGTCTTCGCCCAGCCGCCCGGTCTCGTCGGCGAGCAGCGACAGCCCGCGTTCCAGCAGCGACTTGAACCGCTCCTCCTCCAGCCGCGTCGTTTCGCGGATCAGCGGTTCCGCCTGGCCCAGCTCCGGATAGGCGCTGCCCATCTGCCTGATCAGCGTCGGCAGCAGCTTGAAGAAGCTCGCCTCGCGCGTGCCCATCATGTGCAGATGGCGCATCGCGCGCCGCATGATCCGGCGCAGCACGTAGCCACGTCCGTCGCGCGCCGGCAGTACTCCGTCGGCGATCAGGAAGGCGGTGCTCCTGACGTGATCGGCCACCACCCGATGGCTCACCCGGAACGGTCCGTCCGGCGCCTGCCCCGTCACCTCCGCACTCGCCCCGATCAGCGCCCTGAACGTGTCCGTGTCGTAATTGTCGGTGACCCCCTGCAGGATCGCCGCGATCCGTTCCAGGCCCATGCCCGTGTCGATCGAAGGCCGGGGCAGGGGCGTTCGCGTTCCCGGCGGATCCTCGTCGTACTGCATGAAGACCAGGTTCCAGATCTCGACGAACCGGTCCCCATCCTCCCCGAGGCCTCCCGGCGGACCGCCGGCGACGTGCTCTCCGTGGTCGTAGAAGATTTCCGAGCAAGGCCCGCACGGCCCCGTGTCGCCCATGCGCCAGAAATTGTCGGCCGTCGCGATGCGAACGATCCGCCGGTCGTCGAGCCCCGCGATCCGGCGCCACAGCGCAGCCGCTTCCTCGTCCTCGTCATAGACCGTCACCAGCAGCCGCGCCGGATCGAGCCCGAACTCGCGCGTGACCAGGTTCCACGCCAGCTCGATCGCCAGCGGCTTGAAATAGTCGCCGAACGAGAAATTGCCGAGCATCTCGAAGAACGTGTGATGCCGCGCCGTGTATCCGACATTGTCGAGGTCGTTGTGCTTGCCGCCCGCCCGCACCACCTTCTGCGCCGTCGCCGCCCGCGTATATGGACGGCGCTCCTGGCCGGTGAACACGTTCTTGAACTGCACCATTCCGGCATTGGTGAACAGCAGCGTCGGATCGTTGCGAGGCACCAGCGGCGAGCTCGGCACCACTGCGTGGCCGGCACGCGCGAAATAGTCGACGAACCCGGCTCTGATGTCGTTGCTGCTGGCCATGAGAGCCTCTATCGCACCGGCGGCCGATGGTGAAGTGCTAGGGGGGCGCTCGGAGGCGCCCGGTCAGGCGGGCCGCGCCCGGAACACGTAGCGCTGCGACAGGACGAAATTGGCCGACATCCCCGCCGCCGCCCCGGCGGCCAGGGCCAGCACCGGCTGCTCGCGGCAGGCAGCGAACATCACCACCAGGAAGGCGGCCGTGCCCCGGTTGAGCACGAAGCCGAGCGAATTGGCGACCATGTAGAGCGCCCATTGCAGCAACAGCGAATGACCCGACGGCGTGTATCGGAACGTCCAGACCCGGTTGATCGCCCAGTTCAGGGTTGCGGCCACCACGAAGGCCAGCATCATGGAGGGCAGCAAGCCGACCGAACCGCGTGTCATGTAGACGGTGCTGGTATCCCAGATGAAGCCGAGACCACCCACCACGCCGAACCGCAGGAACTGCGGCAGCGTCGGCTTGGCGCCGAAGGGTCCGATCTCGGCCGCCTCGATCGCCTCGTCCACGTCGATCGGCAGCAGCTCGCTCGCGGTCTCGATAACGCTCACGCTTGTGGCCCTGTGAGATGGCCGGGTGATCTAGCCGACCATGCGCCAAAAAAGAAAGGGCGCCTTTCGGCGCCCTTTCCCGTTCGCGATGGCAGCCGGGATCAGTGGAGGATGATCTCGACACGCCGGTTCTGCGGCTCGCGCACGTTCGGACCGGTCGGCACCAGCAGGTGCGTGTCGCCGTAGCCGTGCACCTGGATGACGTTGGCCGGCACGCCGTCGCGGATCAGCTCGGCCTTCACCGAGTCGGCGCGGCGGAGCGACAGGCGCAGGTTGTACTGCTGGCCGCGTCGGCCGGGCAGGGCGTGCGAGGTGTCGGCATAGCCGTTGACTTCCAGCGTCGTCGTCTGGGTGCGGGTCGAGTTCTGCGCCGCCTCGGCCACGATCTGGCGTGCGCGCGGGGTGAGGTACGACTTGTCCCAGTCGAAGAACACCAAGTAGGTGCGGGCCGGCTGCGGCGCGGGAGCCTGCACGACAGGCGCCGGCGGCGGCGGCGGCGGCGCGGTGTTGAAGGCGTAGCGGATGCCGACCATCACCTCGTGGTGGAAGAGGTCGTTGAAGTCCGAGTTCGCCGTGTGCAGCCCGTTCGGGGTGAAGGACGTCGACCGGAATGCAGAGTCGAGGCTGGATGTCCCGATGAAGCGGTAGTCCAGCGTCAGCGCAAGGCCCGGCACCGGCGGGATATTGTAGGCGACGCCGACGATGCCCTGGTAGGAGATGCCGCCCGAAGTCCCGCCGTTGCGGTCGACGTCGCCGTTGTTGTACACGGTCGTCACCGGGCCGAGGTGGTTCCACAGGTAGCCGGCGCCCACGCCGATGTAAGGCGTGATCGGCACCGCGATCCCGAACCGCGCGAGATCGATGTCATACAGGACGTTGATCATCGGCCCGTAAGCCTCGATCCGCCCGTTGGACGAACCAGGCGTGATCGTGCCGTGACGGCCGTTGAAGCTGTCGTAGAGGTATACGCCCTCGAGTTCGACCCGCACGCCGTTGCCGAATCCGTAACCCACCGAGCCCTGGGCGCCGAACCCGGAGTCGGAGTGGTAACGCGACTTCGTTGCGGACGGGTTCGCGCCGAAGCCGTCATACTGGCCCTGGTTGAACGCGCTCGGCGCCGAATGCTCGCCCACCGTCTGCAGGAGGTCGTAGGCGCCTCCGAGGCTCACATAGGGACCGTTGACAGGCTGGGCCAGGGCCGCCGCTGGCGCCGCCATTACCGTTGTTGCGAAAAGTGCCGTGCGGAGACGCATCTGCCTCAGTCCTTGTCGTTGACTTCGTTCAAGCGAGCACCAGCCGTCCAGCCGGCGTGATCGCTTTGCCTAACCACACAATAGTTCCTCCGGTTGCCGTTGCAGAGACGCGAGTGAGGCCGACGAGCGTTCGCCCCGTCGCGTGTGTTGCAAATGCCACAATTCATTCCGGCGCCTCGTCGGAGCGGCGCTGCAGGCCCGGCGATTGTCAGCGGCGCAAACGCAATGCCCGGGCTTCAAAATGACGGGTTGCCGCTCGCGTTTTCGTGTGCGGTCATTCGGGCCGCGTCGGCGCCGCGCCCGCGCATCACTGATGCCGAACGGCAACAGCCGGGTCCGCTTTCATGCCGATCAGGCCACACAACCCGAATCCAGCAGCAGCGCATGCACCTCGTCGGCAGCAACGGCGCCGTCGGTGAACGCGGCGCCAATCCCGCGCGCAAGGATGAACGTCAGCGTTCCGTTGCGCATCTTCTTGTCGCGCGACATGTGCGCCATCAGCCGCCCCGCCGACACCCGCACCGGCAACGCCCCGATCGACGACGGCAGTCCCACCTGATCGAGGTGCGCCGTGACGCGCTCGACATCCCGCTCCCCGCAATGCCCGAGCCGCCAGGACAGCGCGAAGGCCAGACGGCAGCCGATCGCCACCGCCTCCCCGTGCAGCAGCCTGCCATCGAAGCCGAGCTCCGCCTCCAGCGCGTGCCCGAACGTATGTCCCAGATTGAGCAGCGCCCGTCCGCCCTCGCTCCTCTCCTCGCGCTCGTCCTCGACCACCATCGCGGCCTTGAACGCGCAGGCACGCTCGACTGCCTCGGCCCGGACCGGCCTGTCGCCCGCGATCACCGCCTCGCCATGCCGCTCGCACCACGCGAACAGGTCTGCGTCCCCGATCAGGCCGGCCTTGGCGATCTCCGCGTATCCGGCACGCCTCTCGCGGATCGGCAGGCTCGCCAGCGCACCCGTGTCCGCGATCACCGCGATCGGCTGGTGGAAGGCGCCGAGCAGGTTCTTGCCCGCTCGCGCGTTGATCCCCGTCTTGGGGGCGCCGCCGCGGGGCGGGGAGGGCGAGCACCCCAGCCGCCCCCGCACCACACCCCCC
>CAXTUK010000180.1:0-5314 GCA_964247395.1 uncultured Acetobacteraceae bacterium | reverse complement strand
CCTTTTAAAGACCGTCGCTGGCGAGAGACCGGGGGTCAAGACGTGGAACGGACAAGATAGCACGGTTGGCGAACGGACCATGATCAAGTCTGGTCGACACAGATCGCACACCGCATACAGACCGGAGCAGAATGCAGGTAATTCATTGGTGCTCGCCACCCGGCAACGAAGGCATCATAGCGCCGAGTATGGAGGGACAGGCGCGATGCGGCGAACAACGGTTACGGTAATGCTCGCGGGGGCGATCTGTATCTGTGTGCCGACGGCTTGGGCGAACGATGACACGCCGGTCTACGTTCAACCGGCGTGGCGCATGAGGCTCGTTACTATGGCTCCCGCCTGCGGGTTGCGAAAAAGTTCTCGTCCAAGATTTGGCTCTGACGAATACAGATGTCATGATCACCCACGCTCAGAAGGACAATATGCTTTCGCGCGAGGCCTTTGCTGTCAAGGAGATGCCGGTCGCGGTACGCAAGAAGGCCTGGATTGCTTCTCAACTTGCTATGGAGGTTGCGTGCGGAGTCCGCAGCGCCGATTCTGGCGACGAACTTTTTGCCGACCTGAGCATGACGGTCTCGGATGTCGCGAAAGCGTCTATGCCTGAGAGTACCCCAGAAGACGCAATCAATATGGGTTTAGGTGCAATGCAGATGTCTTTTTTCATGGGCACACGGCTGCAGGCGGATGCGCCGATCGAAATCTGTAACTATGCTAAATCGAAGCTCGCCAAGTCGATCACCCGGCCGTTGGAGCAAGGGCACGCCGCCGCTATGGCTAGGATGCTCAAAGGCATCGCGACGCCGGATGACTGACTGCGTCATGAAGGTATTACGACATAGAAAACCGTATCGCACCTGCAATCCAGCCACGCTTAGATCCGTTCCAGAACTCGTAACCTTCGGCACCGTCTCGGTGTGTACCTTGTCGAGCCCGACCGGAAGACAGTCAACGGCAGACGCCAGTCGGGCATCGTGCTTCATCCCAGCTGAGGACGGCTTCGTTTCACAATGTCTCCAACAGTGTTCTTACTCAGATCGGATTTGCGACCGACTGATATGTGATACCACAGTTCCGCCTCGGCTCGGTCGGCTACGTGAACGTGGACATGATCGATCCGATCGAGGGAACGTGGCACAGCAACTCCTTCCAGACTGTCGACCCTTCTCGGACATCCACCTGCATGGCAGGCTTCGTGGACGACAACCGGGAGGGTAACTGAAATGAACCTCGAGGGCGGCTGCCAATGTGGCCGCGTCCGATATCGCGCCGAGGGACCAAGCGACCTCTCCAGCATCTGCTACTGCCGCATGTGCCAGAAAGCATCCGGTGGCTCGTTCATGGTCTTCGTCCGGTTCCCGGCCGGCAAGATTGCATGGTCGATCCAGCCCGAGACCTTCGCCAGTTCGAACTTCGTCGAGCGCGGCTTCTGCAAGGCGTGCGGTACGCCACTGACCTATCGACTGGTCGACAGTCCGAACGTCAGTGTCACGCGCAACAGTCTCGACGATCCCACCGCCGTGCCACCGCCCGATGTAAGCGTCCAGACCGAACAGAAGGCGTCCTGGCTGCCGGACGTCGGCGGCACGCAGCACGACGAATGGGATCTGACGACGAAGCCCGACTTCACCAGCAATCAGGATGCCCGCTCCGCCTAGAGCTGCACCTCCTCCAGCTCCCGCCCGGCCGTCTCCGGCCCGAGCAGGTAGCCCGCGATCGTCAGCAGCCAGAGCAGCGACGTCGCCAGGAACGGGATCGTCGGGCCGTAGGCGGCGATCCCGGCGCCGACCAGCGCGGGCGCCCCGATCGAGACGATCCGGCCGCCGCCGACCATCAGCCCGAACGCGGTGCCGCGCAGCGACGTGCGGAAGAACTCGCTCAGATACGCGTCGCCGATCCCCCATAGCCAGCCCAGCAATCCGATCATCGCCCCGCCGAACACCAGGAACTCCTGCAGCGTCGTCGCCAGCGAGGCGGCGACCGTGCAGCCGATCATCGCGACCGCGCCGATGATGCCGGCCGGCCGCCGGCCGATCAGGTCCGACAGCCCGGTTCCCACGTAGCAGAGCACGAACTGCACGACGTAGAACATCAACGCGTAGAAGATCGCCTCGTCCGACGTGACGTGGAATTTGCGGACCATGAAGATCGTCAGGAACACCGTGATCCCCCAGTATCCGCAGGCGTTCGGGACGTAGAGCAGCCAGCCGGCAACGATCCGCCGCCAGGCGCCCGGAACCGACCAGAGCGAGATCCGGGGCTCGCTCGCGTAACGCACCTCGTTGAAGCGAACCGACTCCGGAACCTGACGCCGCACCAGGAAGATGAGCAGGGCAGGGACCACCGCCAGGATGAACGTCCAGCGCCAGCCGAACCGCGGCACGATCAGCAACGCCGCCAGCGCCGCCATCACGTATCCAGCGGAGTAGAACGAGAACACGACGCCGCCTGCCCCCAGCGCCCGCCACCGCCGCGGCCACATCTCGACCGCATACGGTGCCCCGACCGCGAGTTCGCCGGCGCCGCCGATCCCGGTCAGGAAGCGCAGGAACGCGAACAGGACGGGACTGGTCGTCAATCCCCCGAGCGCCGTCGTCAGGCCGAACAGCACGATCGACAATCCGAGCACGTCGCGCCGCCCCACGCGGTCCGCCAGCGCACCGAAGCCGATCGTCCCCAGCGTGTAGCCCACCAGGAAGAACGACCCGATCAGCCCGAAGGTCCGGACGCTGATATGCAGCGCGCCCATCAGCGTCGGCCCGAGCATGCCGAACAGGTTGACCGCATACGCATCGAACCCGTAGCCGAGCCCGGCCGCGAGCGTGACCAGCACCACGTGCCTGAACGGCGCCACGCCGGACGAGCGCGACGGCGCATGCCGGGCCGACGCCAGGACGAGACCGACCGGATCGCTCATTCAACTCACCAATCACGTGAAAACAGAGAAACGCGCCAGGAAACGCTTGTTTACGGAACATCACCTTGGTCCGCAATCCGGCGCAAGCGACCCCAAACCCGCGGAGCCCCGACCTGCCCTGCACTCGTCAGCTGCTCCCGATCGCGATGCCCGCCGCCAGCACCAGCGCCCCGCCCAGCATCACCTTCGCCGCCGCGGAGATCGGCGGCGTGTCCATGTAGCGCCACTGGATCCACGCGATCGTCAGCAGCTCGATCACGACGGCACAGCCCGCGATCGCGGTCGCCGTCCAGAACGCCGGAATGAGGTAGGGCAGCGTGTGCCCGATCCCGCCCGCGATTGTCATCAGCCCGCACACCAGCCCGCGCAGATAGGGCGTGCCGCGTCCGGACAGCCTGCCATCGTCCGCCAGCGCCTCGGCGAAGCCCATCGAGATGCCCGCCCCGCTCGCCGCCGCCAGCCCGACCAGGAACGCGTTCCACGACGAATGGGTGGCGAACGCCGCCGCGAACACCGGCGCCAGCGTCGACACCGAACCGTCCATCAACCCGACCAGCCCGGGCTGCACGATCTGCAGCACGAACCGGCGCTTGGCGTCGTCCGTCTCCCTGACCCGCGCCTCGGTGGGCGGCGCCTCCTCGTCGATCTCGTCGGCCGTCCGCTCGTGCGCCGACTCCGCGATCTCCAGATCGCCGAACACCTTGCGGATCGACGCGTCCAGCGTGCGGCTCGCCGCCTGGTGGTAGAACCGGCTCGCGTTCGACTCCATCTGCCGCGCCTGCCGGCGCATTCCCTCCGCCCCCAGCGGCGTCAGCGACCCGGCCGGCCGCTCCTGCGCCAGCCCGCGCACGTCGGTCGCCCTGATCGCCGGGATCTTCTCGCCGAACTTCCTGCGGAACAGCTCGAGCAGCAGGCGCCGATGCTCCGTCTCCTCCTCCGCCATCTCGGTGAACATCCGCGAACTGTCGGGGTAGTCCTCGCGAAGCTGCTCGGCGAACGCCATGTAGGCGCGCGCCGCTTCCTCCTCGTTGCCGATCGCCAGCGCCAGCACCTCCGGATCCGACAGACCCTCGATGTGCCGCCTGCGCCGCCCCCAGGGGGACGTCCTCTCCATCCCGTCCATCCGAACCTCTCGTGCCCGCCCGCGAGCGCCGGGCGCTATGTCCAGTAGAGCACTCTCGCCTGCGGCAGATGTGCGGACAGCGAACCCTCCAGGGAAGCCCGCATCTCCGCCATCTGTTCCCGCGGGAACACCCACTTCGTCGAACCGAACTTCGTCGTCTTTCTTGTCCGCGCCGTCTCGTCCATCTCGAGCCCGCTGCCCGGATACCAGCCGGCGAGCACGTCCTTCGATTTCGGCGTGAACCGGTGCGTGATCAGCTCCGCCGTCAGATCGGTTGCCACCCCGTCGAGCGCCGCCGCCACTTCCGCGAACAGACGCTCGTATTCGCCCGCCCAGTCCGCCAGCCGCAGGATCGGCGCGACCGTGAGGCCCACCGGGTAGCCGGCTACCGCCATCGCCCGCAGCGCCGCCAGACGCGCCTGCATCCGCGGTGCGCCGCCCTCGTGCCGCTCCGCCCCGCGCGCGTTGACCGAGAACCGCACCCGCGTCCTGCCGTGATGCGCCAGCCCGAGCAGCGGCCCCACCGCATCGAACTTGGTCGTGAAGCGAAGCTGCACCGGCGCCTCCCACGCGCCGAAATGCGTGATGCTCGCGGCCAGGTGCCCAGTCAGATGCTCGATCGACAGCGGATCGGTGTAGCACGAGCACTCGAACGTCGTGCCCTCGCCGGCCCGCGCCGACGACGTGGATGTCACCGTTCCCTGGCCGACCGCGGCCGGCAGCTCCCCCAGGATCTCCGGCAGGTTGGCGTAGGCCCGGATGATCGGCGGCCCGGCCAGCGATCCCGCCAGATAGCAATAGGTGCAATGCGCCGGGCAGCCTTCCGCTAGGTCGAACCGCCAGTCCGCACTCGGCGGGATCGGCTGCAACCTCCGCCGGCTCGGGCTCGCGGTCACCACCGCGAGCGTCGTCTTCGCATCCCGGTAGGCGTCCGGCAATCCGCTCAGCCGGTCGGCCGGCAGCCGCACCACCTCCGCGCCCAGCGAAGCCGCGCGCTCCGTCATCCGCCGCCCGGCCTCCCAGTCGAGCGCCGAAGGGGTGACGAGAACGCGCCGTGGAACCCAGGGACGAGGCATCGTCCCGATATCGGGACACCCCTGTGACATGCGAGAGGCGCACAACCCGACCCATCCCCGCTCGTTCTGCCCCGGTTGGAGGAGACAGCGATGACAGAGACCCGGACGCTCGCCCCGCACGACCCGCTGCCCGGCGGCCATTCGGTGGTGCTGATGCGTCGCTTCGCCGAGGACGCGCCCGACCGGCTGATGATCGAGATG
>CAXTUK010000179.1:0-5320 GCA_964247395.1 uncultured Acetobacteraceae bacterium | reverse complement strand
AGAAGCTGCAGCGCGGCGACGAGCTGCCGCCTGGCGTGATGAAGATGGTCAAGGTCTTCGTCGCCGTGAAGCGCAAGCTGCAGCCGGGCGACAAGATGGCCGGCCGGCACGGCAACAAGGGCGTCGTCAGCCGGGTCACCCCGGTCGAGGACATGCCGTTCCTCGAGGACGGTACCCCCGTCGACCTGGTGCTCAACCCGCTCGGCGTGCCGTCGCGGATGAACGTGGGGCAGATCCTCGAGACGCATCTCGGCTGGGCCTGCGCCAACATCGGCCGCCAGGTCGGCGAGCTCGTCGACGAATACCAGCGCAACGGCAACGCGCGCCAGGAACTGCTTGACCGCCTGAAGGAGATCTACGGCGACGAGGTCTACACGGGCGAGATCGCGCAGATGAACGAAGCGCAGCTGATCGAGCTTTGCGGCAATCTCCGCAAGGGCATCCCGATCGCGACACCGGTGTTCGACGGCGCCAGCATGAACGACATCGAGGAGATGCTGACCCGCGCCGGCCTCGACACGTCCGGCCAGGTGACGCTCACCGACGGCCGCACCGGCGAGCCGTTCGAGCGCAAGGTGACCGTCGGCTACATCTACATGCTCAAGCTGCACCACCTGGTCGACGACAAGATCCACGCGCGTTCGATCGGCCCCTACAGCCTCGTCACCCAGCAGCCGCTGGGGGGCAAGGCGCAGTTCGGCGGCCAGCGCTTCGGCGAGATGGAGGTCTGGGCGCTTGAGGCCTACGGTGCCGCTTACACGCTGCAGGAGATGCTGACGGTGAAGTCCGACGACGTGTCGGGCCGCACCAAGGTCTACGAGGCGATCGTTCGCGAGCAGGACGACTTCGAGGCCGGCATTCCCGAGAGCTTCAACGTCCTGGTCAAGGAACTGAAATCCCTGGGCCTGAACGTCGACCTGGAACAAAGCACCACCTGAGTTGAGTTTCGCGGGTCTGGGGGCGCTGCCCCCGCGTGGGCCCCTTTGGCGGGGGCGAAAGGGGAACCCCGTCCTGGGCGGAGCCCTGGCCTTCTTCCGGAAGGGTAACCAATGAACGAACTGATGAAGATCCTCGGCCAGACCGGCCAGGCGATGACGTTCGACCAGATCAAGATCCAGATGGCGTCCTCGGAGCAGATCCGCTCCTGGTCCTACGGCGAGATCAAGAAGCCAGAGACGATCAACTACCGCACCTTCAAGCCGGAGCGGGATGGCCTGTTCTGCGCCCGCATCTTCGGCCCGATCAAGGACTACGAGTGCCTGTGCGGCAAGTACAAGCGCATGAAGTTCCGCGGCATCATCTGCGAGAAGTGCGGCGTCGAGGTGACGCTGGCCAAGGTCAGACGCGAGCGCATGGGCCATATCGAGCTCGCGAGCCCGGTCGCCCACATCTGGTTCCTCAAGTCGCTGCCGAGCCGCATCGGCCTGATGGTCGACCTCACGCTCAAGGAGCTCGAGAAGATCCTCTACTTCGAGAGCTACGTCGTTCTCGAACCCGGCCTGACCGACCTCAAGCTGCACTCGCTGCTGACCGAGGACCAGCTGATGGCCAAGCAGGACGAGTTCGGCGACGACGGCTTCAAGGCCGGCATCGGCGCCGAGGCGATCAAGCAGATCCTGCAGAACATAGATTGCGACGCCGAGAAGGTGCAGCTCCGCGCCGACCTCAAGGACACCACGTCGGAGGCCAAGCGCAAGAAGCTCGTCAAGCGCCTCAAGCTGATCGAGGCCTTCTCCGAGAGCGGCGCCAAGCCGGAGTGGATGATCCTCGACGTCGTTCCGGTGATCCCGCCCGAACTGCGCCCGCTGGTTCCGCTCGACGGCGGCCGGTTCGCCACCTCGGACCTGAACGATCTCTACCGCCGGGTCATCAACCGCAACAATCGTCTCAAGCGGCTCATCGAGCTGCGCGCGCCCGACATCATCGTGCGCAACGAGAAGCGCATGCTCCAGGAGAGCGTCGACGCGCTGTTCGACAACGGCCGACGCGGCCGCGCCATCACCGGCGCCAACAAGCGTCCGCTGAAGTCGCTATCCGACATGCTCAAGGGCAAGCAGGGCCGCTTCCGGCAGAACCTGCTCGGCAAGCGCGTCGACTACTCCGGCCGCTCGGTGATCGTCGTCGGTCCCGAACTCAAGCTGCACCAGTGCGGCCTGCCGAAGAAGATGGCGCTCGAGCTGTTCAAGCCCTTCATCTATTCGAAGCTCGAGAAGTACGGCCACGCGACGACCATCAAGGCCGCCAAGCGCATGGTCGAGAAGGAGCGTCCCGAGGTGTGGGACATCCTCGAGGAGGTCATCCGCGAGCATCCGGTGATGCTCAACCGCGCGCCCACCCTGCACCGCCTCGGCATCCAGGCCTTCGAGCCGGTGCTGATCGAGGGCAAGGCGATCCAGCTGCATCCGCTGGTCTGCACCGCCTTCAACGCCGACTTCGACGGCGACCAGATGGCCGTGCACGTGCCGCTCAGCCTCGAAGCCCAGCTCGAGGCGCGCGTGCTGATGATGAGCACCAACAACATCCTCAGCCCGGCCAACGGCAAGCCGATCATCGTGCCGAGCCAGGACATCGTGCTCGGTCTCTATTACCTCAGCCTCGAGACCGCCGAGTTCCGCGCCACGCCAGACCACACGAAGTTCGACGACAAGGGCAACGTGCTCGAGCGCGGGGCGCCGGCTTTCGGCTCGATCGGCGAGATCGAGGCCGCACTGCACGGCGGCTTCATCCGCATGCACGACAAGATCCGCGGCCGTCTCGACCTGATCAACGCCGAGGGCGTCCGCAAGCGCGAGACCGTCGTCACCACGCCGGGCCGGATGCTGATCGCGCAGATCCTGCCGCGCCACCAGAACGTGCCGTTCACGCTGATCAACAAGCAGCTCACCAAGAAGAACGTCTCCGACGTCATCGACGCCGTCTACCGCCATTGCGGCCAGAAGGAGTGCGTGATCTTCGCCGACCGCCTGATGGGCCTCGGCTTCCGCCATGCCGCCAAGGCAGGTCTCTCGTTCGGCAAGGACGACCTGATCATCCCCGACGAGAAGCACGTCCTCGTCGAGCGCACCCAGGGCGAGGTCAAGGAGTTCGAGCAGCAATACCAGGACGGCCTGATCACCGCCGGCGAGCGCTACAACAAGGTCGTCGACGCCTGGTCGCGCTGCACCGACGAGGTGCAGGCCGCGATGATGAAGGAGATCTCCACCCAGAAGCCGGGCAAGGCCACCAACGCCGTCTGGATGATGAGCCACTCCGGCGCCCGCGGCTCGCCGGCCCAGATGAAGCAGCTCGCCGGCATGCGCGGCCTGATGGCCAAGCCGTCGGGCGAGATCATCGAGCAGCCGATCATCGCCAACTTCAAGGAAGGCCTCTCGGTCCTCGACTACTTCACCTCGACCCACGGCGCGCGCAAGGGTCTGGCCGACACGGCGCTCAAGACGGCGAACTCCGGCTACCTGACCCGCCGCCTCGTCGACGTCGCCCAGGACTGCATCATCGTCGAGAACGATTGCGGCACCGAGCGCGGCCTGACCGTGCGCGCGGTGATGGACGGCGGCGAGGTCGTGGCCTCGCTGTCCGAGCGCATCCTCGGCCGCACCACGGCCGCCGACGTGCTCGATCCGGTCAGCAACGATGTCGTCCTGCCGCGCAACACCCTCATCGGCGAGGCGGAAGCCGAGCTCGTCGAGAACGCCGGCGTCGAGAGTCTGCTGATCCGCTCCGTGCTCACCTGCGACAGCCGCGTCGGCGTCTGCGGCCACTGCTACGGGCGCGACCTCGCCCGCGGCACGCCCGTCAACATCGGCGAGGCGGTCGGCGTCATCGCCGCCCAGTCGATCGGCGAGCCGGGCACGCAGCTCACCATGCGCACCTTCCACATCGGCGGCGCCGCCCAGCGTGGCGCCGAGACCTCGATGGTCGAGGCCTCGCACGACGGTACCGTCAGTCTCCGCAACCGCGCCGTCGTCACCAACAGCCAGGGGGTGCCGGTGGTGATGTCGCGCAACTGCGAGATCGCGCTGATCGACGACAAGAAGACCGAACGCGCCCGCTTCCGCGTGCCCTACGGCGCGCGGCTGCTGACCGACGAGGGTGCGACCGTCGCCCGCAGCCAGAAGCTGGCCGAGTGGGACCCGTACACCCTCCCGATCATCACCGAGCGCGCCGGCACGGTCGAATATCTCGACCTGATCGACAGCATCACCCTCGTCGAGCGCGTCGACGAGGTGACCGGCCTCTCGTCCAAGGTCGTCGTCGACTACAAGCAGGCGGCCAAGGGCATCGACCTGCGTCCCCGGCTGCAGCTCAAGGACGAGCGCGGCGAGGTGGTCAAGCTGCCGAACGGCGCCGACGCCCGCTACTTCCTCAACCCGGACTTCGTCATCTCGGTCGAGAACGGCGCCGTCGTCCATGCCGGCGACGTGCTCGCGCGCATCCCGCGCGAGGGCTCCAAGACCCGCGACATCACCGGCGGTCTGCCGCGCGTCGCCGAACTCTTCGAGGCGCGCCGTCCGAAGGACCACGCGATCATCGCCGAGACTGATGGCCGCGTCGAATTCGGCAAGGACTACAAGGCCAAGCGTCGGATCATCGTCAAGAACGACGAGACCACCGAGGAGACCGAATACCTGGTCCCCAAGGGCAAGCACGTCTCGGTGCAGGAGGGCGACTTCGTCCGCCGCGGCGACCCGCTCGTCGACGGTCCGCGCGTCCCGCACGACATCCTCAAGGTGCTCGGCGTCGAGGCGCTGTCCGACTATCTCGTCAACGAGATCCAGGACGTCTACCGGCTGCAGGGCGTCAAGATCAACGACAAGCACATCGAGGTCATCGTCAGGCAGATGCTGCAGAAGGTCGAGGTGCTCGATCCCGGCGACACCACCTACCTGATCGGCGAGACCATCGACCGCATCGAGTTCGAGGGCGAGAACGCCAGGCGCCTCAAGGATAACGAGCGGCCGGCCCACGCGATGCCGGTGCTGCAGGGCATCACCAAGGCCAGCCTGCAGACGCACAGCTTCATCTCGGCGGCGTCCTTCCAGGAGACCACGCGCGTGCTGACCGAGGCGGCGACAGCCGGCAAGGTCGACACGCTCAACGGGCTCAAGGAGAACGTGATCGTTGGTCGTCTGATCCCGGCCGGCACCGGCTCGGTGATGAACCGCCTCAAGCAGGTCGCCGCCGGCCGCGACAAGGCCCGCGGCCTGCCCCGTCAGGACACCCCGGCGCTGCCGTCACGCGCGGCGGAGTAGCGATCAGAAGTCCAGCGAAAGGGGGGGGGGGGGGGGGGGGGGGGGGGGGGGGGGGGGGGGGGGGGGGGGGG
>CAXTUK010000178.1:3966-5332 GCA_964247395.1 uncultured Acetobacteraceae bacterium | reverse complement strand
CGGCGTCACCAGCCCCATCTGCGGCTCGCCGCCGGCGGCGGTCGCCAGCACGCCCGAGCGCGCCTCGCGCAGCAGCATTCTCGCCTCGAAGCCGTCGCCCACGCGCTCCTCCCGCCGCTATCGCCCGCTCGTCGAATTGGGCAAGGTGTCGTCGGAGGCCAGATGACCCAGACGATCGCGCTGGTCGACGACGACCGGAACATACTGACCTCCGTCTCGATGACGCTCGAGGCGGAGGGCTACCACGTCCGCACCTACACCGACGGCGAAAGCGCGCTGCAGTCGCTGACCGCCAAGCCCGTCGACCTCGCGGTGCTCGACATCAAGATGCCGCGCATGGACGGGATGGAACTGCTGCAGCGGCTGCGCGCGCGCTCGCAGCTGCCGGTGATCTTCCTGACCAGCAAGGACGAGGAGGTCGATCAGCTGATGGGCCTCAGGCTCGGCGCCGACGACTACATCACCAAGCCGTTCAGCCAGCGGCTGCTGATCGAGCGCATCCGCGCGCTGCTCCGCCGCAACGAGGCGAGCCGGCTCGAGGCCTCCGGCGCCAGTCCGGCCGCCCGGATCGCGCGCGGCCACCTCACGCTCGACGAGACGCGCCACCAATGCCTGTGGCGCGACCACGACATCCAGCTCACGGTCACCGAATTCCTGCTGGTCAAGACCTTGGCGGCGCGGCCCGGCATGGTGAAGTCGCGCGACCAGCTGATCGATGCCGCCTATGGCGAGAACATCTATGTCGACGACCGAACCATCGACAGTCACATCAAGCGCGTCCGCAAGAAGTTCCGCGCGGTTGATGACGAGTTCAACCACATCGAAACGCTCTACGGCATCGGCTACCGCTACAAGGAAGCCTGACCGCACGACCCGGCGGAAGGCGCGGCCGTTCCGCGCCCGTCTGGTCTCGCCGCTGCTGCGGCGCGTCCTGCTGGTCAACGCCCTGCCGCTGGCGCTCCTGGTCGCGACCCTGATCTATCTCGACCAGTACCAGAACGGCCTGCTGGTGGGCGAAGTCAACGCGCTGCGCGAGCAGGCGCGGATCTACGCCGGCGCCCTCGGCCAGAGCGCGGTGCGCCAGCCCGAGGCTCGCCGCCATGCCGATCTCGCGCTGGTGCCCGACCTGGCGCGGCCGCTGCTGCGTCGCCTGACCGAGCCGACGCCCTTCTCGGTCGCCCGCCTCTATGGCCCGGACGGGCGGCTGATCGCCGACAGCAACCCCGACCGGCCCGACGGCACCCCGCCGAGGCCGCCGGCGGCGGCCGGCGGCGTGCACGTCACCCGCATGGGCCATGGCATCGCAGCCCTCGGCCGCTTCTACGACGAGGTGCTGTAGCTGCTGCCGGCCGGCAGCGCCGATCTC
>CAXTUK010000178.1:0-3952 GCA_964247395.1 uncultured Acetobacteraceae bacterium | reverse complement strand
GCCAGGGGCTGCAATGGTCGCCGGACGTGCGCGAGCAGCTGCATCTCGGCGGCGTCAGCGACAGCCCGGAGATGCCGCCCTACATCAGGCGCACCCACGACGACCGGCTGCTGGTGACGGTCGCCGAGCCGGTCGCGCACGACAACCACACGGTGGGCATCATCCTGCTGACCCGGGCCGCCGGCGAGGTCGACCGCTCGCTCGAGGCGGTGCGGCGGTCGATCCTGGACCTGTTCCTGCTGGCACTCGGCCTCACGGTGCTGCTGTGGTGGTATCTTTAGCGGGCCATAACCCGCCCCATCCTCTCGCACGCCCGGGCGGCGCTGACGATGCGCGAGGGCGAGGGTCGCACCGGTGCGGTACCGGCGGCGCTGCGCCGGCGTTCCGACGAGATCGGCGAACTGGGCCGCGCGCTCGAGCAGAGCGCACGCGCGCTCTGGGCCCGGATGGACGCCACCGAACGCTTCGCCGCCGATGTCAGCCACGAGATCAAGAACCCGCTCTCCTCGATCGCCAGCGCCATCGAGACCCTCAGGCGCATCGAGAACCCCGACCAGCGCAGGCGCCTGCTCGGGATCATCGGCGAGGACGTCGCGCGCCTCGACCGGCTGATCTCCGACATCGCCAACGCGATCCGCGTGGATGCGGAGATCTCGCGCGCGACAAGCGTGGCGGTGCCGGTGCTGCCGCTGATGCGCGCACTCGTCGACATCCACGAGGCGACGCGCGACGAGGCGGCGCCACGCCTCGAGATCGACGGCGCGCCCGACGACACGCTGGCCGTGCTGGCGATCGAGGACCGGCTGGTGCAGGTGCTGCGCAACCTGATCGGCAACGCGATCAGCTTCTCGCCCGCCGGCGGCCGGATCTCGCTGGCCGCGGTCCCGTCCACGAGCGCCGTGTCGATCTCGGTCACCGACGAGGGGCCCGGCATTCCCGCGGCCAAGCTCGAGCACATCTTCGACCGGTTCTACTCCGAGCGCCCGGCGGGCGAGCGTTTCGGCCAGCATTCCGGCCTCGGGCTGTCGATCAGCCGGCAGATCGTCGAGGCGCTGAAGGGCCGGATCGCGGCCGAGAACGTCGTCGGCGGGGACGGCGAGATCCTCGGCGCACGGTTCATCGTCGAACTGCCGCGAGTGCTGGTCTAGATGCCAGTCATGCGAGCGGAAAGCCGAACACCGTGCGCGTGTAGCCGAGCACGGCGAGCGACATCGCGGCGCTGAACGCGACCAGGACGGCACCGGCTCGTCCCGTCGCCATGGGATGACCGCCGCCGGCGAACAGCACCAGGCAGCCCACCACCCAGCACTCGCTGAAAGCCCGGCAGAACTCGGTCGGCGTCGCCATCGGCCCGTCACCCGCCCGCAGCAGCGTCAGGAATCCGGCCACCACCAGCCAGCCGACGGCGAGCGAAGCGGCCATGCCTCCCTTCCGCAGCGCGGCGACCGACCGGAACGCGACGGCGACGCAGAACGCGAACAGGCCGAAGGTGCTGAGCAGGTTGATCAGACGCTGCGCCATCAGATGCCGCGGCTGCGACCTCCAGCCGTGCAGGGCAGCGAATCGATCCTGCGCGACGCGCCACGGACCGGTGAACGGCCAGCTGAAATCATGCGCCAGCACGCCTTCGGGCGTGGTCTGATGCCAGAGCAGCGGCAAGGCTTCGTGCCACGCCACGAGCGGCAGCAGCAGCGCCAGATCGCAAAGCAGCGTTCTCCGCCGGGCCGTGCCCCTGGCGAACCCGCCCGTCAGGGCGCGTACGACGTCCGCGAGCAGCACGCCGCCGAACACCAGCGCGGTCGTCTCGCGCGTGAGCGTCGCGGCCGCTCCGAGGAGCGCGTACCCCACCGTCCGCTGCCGCGCGTAGCAGAGCAGCGCGACCACGAGGAACGCCTCGGAGACGATCTCCGAGGTGTCGTGCGTCAGCGCCACCGTGAAGCCGGGCCACAGCACGATCGCGAGCGCCGCCGCCGCCGGGAGGTGAATGGCGCGCGCGAGGCGCAGCGCAGCGGCCGCGATCGCTCCGATGCCGAGCAGATTGACCCCGAACAAGGCCGCCGGCGCCAGCGCCGGCCTTCCCAGCGAAGCGAGCCAGGCCAGCAGGGGATAGAGGAAGCGCTGCGACCGGTACACCGGGACGTCGAAATGGACGCCGCCCGCCACCGGGGCGAACGAGAACGGCGCCACCGCCATGCGGTAGTAGAACTGTCCGTCATAGCCGTTCGACGGGTGGCCGATGCGGACCGGACCTTCCGTCCGCGCCGCGTCGACGAACAGGTCGCCAGCCTGGACGAAGACGGAGACGTCGTGCTGGTTTCCGCTCACGATCGGCCAGACGGCCAGCGCGTAGCCCGCCATGGCGAGGCAGGCGAACACCAGGGGCAGCAGAACGGACCGGCTCCGGGAACAGGGTGGCACGACCAATCCTGCCAAGACGCTCTCCTCGAACCGCGACATCCTTGAAGGTTATGATCATCAAGGCGCCTGCTTCCGGCGGCAATGACGAGGAGAGCGGCCGATGACCTCACCCGAGCCGGTGATCAGGATGGAACGTGCGGCCAGCCGGTCCACGGCGCTCACCATCCTCACCATCCTGGCGGTGTTCTACACGCTCTACTTCGCGGCGAGCATCGTGCTGCCGTTCGTCATGGCGCTGGTGCTGAACCTGCTGCTCGCGCCGGTGATGCGGTTCCTGCACCATCGGCTGCGCGTGCCCAAGCCGGTCGCCGCCCTGCTGCTGATCCTGCTGCTGTTCGGGTTCGTCGCGATGATCGTATTCGCGATCTCGGTGCCCGCCTCGGGGTGGATCGCACGCGCTCCCGACAGCCTCGGCGCGCTCGAACACAAGCTGTCCTTCCTCCGGGCGCCCATCGAGGCGGTCGAAGGCGGCATGGCGCGCCTGCAATCGACGCTCTCGACCGGCGGGGCGACCAACCCGACCCACCCCCAATCGATGGCGAGCGGCGGGGTCGGCAGCCTGACCGGCGTGCTCACCACCGGCCTGAGCGGCACCCGATTCTTCCTCGGCCAGGTATTCACGCTGGTCCTGATCCTGTTCTTCCTGCTCGCCTCGGGCGACAGCCTGCTGCGTCGCTTCGTCGAGATCATGCCCACGCTGGCCGACAAGCGCCGGGCGGTGCAGATCGCGACCGAGATCGAGCGCAACGTCTCGCTCTATCTCGCGACCATCACGATGATGAACGTGCTGGTGGGCGCGCTGAACATGCTGCAGGTCTGGCTGCTCGGCCTGCCGAACCCGCTGCTCTGGGGGGTGGCCGCGTTCCTGCTCAACTACGTGCCGATCCTGGGTCCGGTCACCGGCATCGGCATCTATTTCCTGGTCGGGCTGTTCGCCTTCGACTCGCTACTGCACGCCCTGTTCCCGCCGCTGATCTATCTCGGCATCCACCTGATGGAAGGCGAGACGGTCACGCCGCTCCTGCTGGCGCGCCGCTTCACGCTCAACCCGGTGCTGGTGATGTCGTCGCTGATGTTCTGGGACTGGATGTGGGGCATCGTCGGCGCCTTCCTCAGCGTGCCGATGCTGGCTGTCTTCAAGATCGTCTGCGACCATGTCGAGAGCCTCGCCCCGATCGGCCACATCCTGGGCGGCAGCCCGCGCGCCAAGCCCGAACGACTCTGAGCAACGCGGGTCTGGGGCGGCTCGCCCCAGCGGGCCTCGCCTGAGCGCCGCGAGCTCGCGCGAAGGCGTCAGCTCGTCCTCGGTCAGGAACAGCCCGAACCGGCGCGCGATCGTCCCCAGACGCACGCTGCCCGAGCCGACGGCCAGCGGCACCGACAGCACCATGCCCAGGAGCAGCGGCGACAAATAGGGCAGCGCCGCCGGCCGCAGCAGGTCGGCGGCGATCCCGGTTCCGAGCCCGACCAAGGTGTGTGACCGGAACCGCCGCCACGCCTCGCGCCAGCCGACCGCCCGGTCGCCGCGCGCCGG
>CAXTUK010000177.1:0-5445 GCA_964247395.1 uncultured Acetobacteraceae bacterium | reverse complement strand
CCTCGTCGAGCCAGTGACCTGCCTCGCCTCTGGCTGGATGCGCGTCCGCCAGCGGGCACGCGTCCGGGGCGTCGAACTGCCGCTCGTGCTGAGCGACCATGCCGACTGGGACGAGCTCAACGCCACGGTCGACGAGGTCGCGGCCCCCGAGATCTGGGTCACGCATGGCCGCGAGGAGGCGTTGATTCACGAGATCGCCAAGCGCGGCTTCGTCGGCCGCGCGCTGCGCCTGATCGGCTATGGCGACGAGGAGGACGACGCTACACTCGCCCAGACAACGATCACTGGGGGAGAAGCCTCGTGAAGACGATCTGCCTGGCGCTGCTCGCCGTCCTCGGACCGGCAACCGCGTTCGCCTACCCGGGACAGGGCGTTCCCAACCCGCTCTATCCCGACGGAACCGGCAACGATGCGGTCGAGCAGCTCAACAACGCCCAGCTCGACCAGAACTATCGCGGCCCCGTCTACTATCCGGGCCAAATCCCGCCGAGCTCCCGCCCGATCGGCATGCCGCCGCCGAACGCACCCGGCTTGCAGGCGCCGATACCGAGGCTCCAGCCCTGACACGGTCCGGACGGGCCATCGTCCGGGTCGTCGACCTCGAGACCACCGGCTCCCGGCCGCCGGACGCGGGCGTCGTCGAGATCGGCTGGCAGGATGTCGCGATCGAGGACGGCGCCGGTCTGCTCGGATCGCCCGGCGCGATCCTGGTCGATCCGGGCATGCCGATCACCCCGCAGACGGCCGCCATCCATCACATCATCGACGAGGACGTGGTGGGCGCGCCGGCCTGGGCCGAGGCGGCGTTTCGCGTGCTCCGGCCCGAAGGCACGCCCATCGAAGCCTTCGCCGCGCACCGCGCCGCCTTCGAGCAACGCTGGTGCGACCGGTTGACCGACGGCCAGCCCTGGATCTGCACGTTCAAGTGCGCGCTCCGCGTCTGGCCCGACGCGCCCTCGTTCTCGAACCAGTCGCTGCGCTACTGGCGCCATCCCGCCGGCCTCGACCGCGCGACCGGTCTGCCGGCCCATCGCGCCGGCCCGGACGCCTACGTCACCGCGCATCTGCTACGCGACATGATCCTCGCGGCCGGCCTGCCGTCCCTGCTCGCCTGGTCGGCAGAGCCCGCGTTGTTCGTGCGCGTCCCGCACGGTCCGGAGCGGGGGCAGCGCTTCGACGCGCTCGACGATGCCACCCTCGACCGTCTCGCCGCCAGCACCAGCGCCGACATCGCCTTCTCGGCGCGCATGGCCAGAACGCGGCGTTCGTCCCCGCCCGAGGCGCCGCTGGTCGCGCGCCAGGGCGACCTCGCGCTCTGAATAGCCTCAGCCGGGATGCACGCCGCCGTGCGGATCCGACGAGCCCTCCTCGGCGCCCGACGGCCGCGCCATCGGGTGCTTGTCGAAATACGCGATCGCCTGGTCCATCAGCCGGTGCACCTCGTCCTCCAGCCAGGTCCGGCCGGACGTGGCGAGGTTCTGGCGCGCGTTGCCGTCGAAGCCGAGCTCGTCGCGCACCAGCCCGAACGCCACGTCCGGCCGCACGCCCTGCGCCGGGACCCTGAGTTTCGGGAGCGGCCGGTCGGTCGCGCGCGTCGAATAGAGGTCGGCGCCCGTCGTCTCGCGCTCATGGCGGCTTCGATGCAGCGGCATGATCGTCTTCCTCCTGATGCGATCACAAGCGCCGCGGCCGCGCCCGGTTCGAGCCCGTGATCGCATTCGCCGAGCTGCTCGAGCTGCTGATCCTGGCTGGCCAAGGTGGCGCTGCTCAAGCGCTTCTTCGCGACCGAACCCGATCCCGACCGCGGCTGGGGACTGGCGGCGCTCACCGGCGAGCTCGCCTTCGATCTCGCCAAGCCGGGCATCATCCGTGCGGTCGCCGAGCAGCGCTTCGACCCCGTCCTGTTCGCCTGGTCCTACGATTTCGTGGGCGACCTCGCCGAGACGGTCTCGCTGATGTGGCAACCCCGCCCGGTCGACCTGCCCACGCCGACGCTGGCCGAGATCGTCGAGCTCCTCGCGACCACCGCCAAGGCCGAGCTGCCGCGTGCCGTCGAGACCTGGATGGACGCCTCCTCGCCCGCCGTCCGCTATGCCATCCTCAAACTCATCACCGGCAGCCTGCGCGTCGGCGCGTCGGCGCGTCTCGCCAAGACCGCGCTCGCCGAGCTGACCGACGGGCGACTGGCGCCAGACGACATCGAGGAGGTCTGGCACGGTCTGGCGCCCCCCTACGCGCCGCTGTTCGCCTGGATCGAGGGGCGCGGCGAACGGCCCGACCCGCGTGACGCGCCGGTGTTCAGGCCGCCGATGCTGGCTCACCCGATCGAGGCGGCCGACCTCGCCGCACTCGACCCGGCCGCGATGCGCGCCGAATGGAAATGGGACGGCATACGGGTGCAGCTCGTCGCCGCCCGTGGCGGCCGGCGCATCTTCTCGCGCGGTGCGGACGACATCGGCGCGGCGTTCCCCGAGATCATCGACACGATGGACTTCCACGCCGTCCTCGACGGCGAGCTGCTGGTGGTCCGCGACGGCGTCGTCGCACCCTTCGCCGACCTGCAGCAACGCCTCAACCGCAAACAGCCGAGCGCGCGCATGATGGCGACGCACCCGGTGGAAGTCCGCCTCTACGACATCCTCTTCGACGGCGAGGCGGATCTGCGCGGCCTGCCGTTCGACACCCGCCGCCTGCACCTCGATGAATGGTTCGACCGGACGAGACCCGCGCGCATGCAATTGTCGGCGCTCATCCGGTTCCAATCCATCGACGAGCTCGCCGCCCTGCGCGAGGGCGCTCGCGCCGCCTCGATCGAAGGCCTGATGCTCAAGCGGGCCGACAGCGCCTACGTCCCCGGCCGGCCGAAAGGCCTTTGGTGGAAATGGAAGCGCGATCCGCTGACCATCGACGCGGTGATGATGTATGCGCAGCGCGGCAGCGGCAAGCGCAGCTCGTTCTATTCCGACTACACCTTCGGCCTGTGGCGCGACACGCCCGAGGGAAACCGCGAACTGGTCCCGGTCGGAAAGGCCTACTCGGGATACACCGACGAGGAGCTGATCGACCTCGACCGCTGGATCAGGAACCACACCCAGGGACGTTTCGGTCCCGTTCGCGAGGTCGAGCCCGGCCTGGTCCTCGAGATCGCGTTCGACGCCGCCCAGCGCTCCCAGCGTCACCGTTCGGGCGTGGCCCTCCGCTTCCCCCGCGTGGCCCGGCTGCGCCCGGACAAGACGCCGGCGGACGCCGACGAGCTCGGAACGCTGCTGGCATTGATCGCCAGGTAGCCAGGGCGCCGCCCTGGACCCGCTGGGGCCAGCGGCCCCAAACCCGCGACAAGCGAAGCACGCGAGGCGTCGAGTGAAGCTGCCCGTTTTCGCTCCTTCTCAAGTGGAAAGGTGTCCACAAAACCGGGTCAACTCGTATTCGGCGGGACACGGCCCGATGCCGCCCATCTCGAGCTGGCGCAACACCGTATGTTGCCGGTCGCCTCACCTGACCGGTAGCTCCGAACAGCCGGCGCGGCGCTCGGCCTAACGCTCCTGGGCGCATCGGCATGACGCTATCCGCTTTCATAGGGAGGAGCATGGCTCCACGCGCGGCCCTCCACGTCAGCCGCCCCAGCTTCGGCGGCCGCATCCCCGAAGACACATTGGCATCCCGTGAAGACACCCCGATCCTCCCGGCCCATGCACAACTCGCCCGGGACCGACCCCCTTACCGAAGAGCTCCGCGGACTGATGCGCGCGCAGTGGGGCGACGAGCCGTTCAAGGCCGCCGACGTCGACCGGATGCTCAGGCTGTTCGGCCTTGCCGAGGACCCGTATCACGCGATGGCGTTCGGCGAGATGACGGTCTTCGAGCGGTTCGCCGTCATCGCCAACCATCAGATGGAGGCGTGCGACTGGACCAACGCCCATCGCACCGTCGCCGCGATGGACCGCATCGAGCGCCGCTTCGAGCAGGCCGCGTCCGCCCGCGCCCGCGCCAAGCCGGAGATCGGCCCCGTGGAACCCAGGCCGCCGGCGCCCGAGCCGACGCCGCGCGAGCGCTATCTGCAGCTCAGGGACGCCAGGCGTGACGTGGCCCGCGCGCGTGCCGGCAAGCCGCCGTTCCCCCGGCCGCAGGCCACCCAGGCTCCGACGCCTGCGAACCCGCCTCGGGTCGCCGCGACGACGGCCGCCAGCCTGCCGTTCACGTGACCATGGGGCCCGCGAGCCCCGCCGAGCCCGTCCCGCCAACCCCTCACGCTTGCACTCACGCTGGCACGATTCGGACCAGACCGGACTCCCGCGGCCCTGCCGGCGGGCCGCCCGCGCGTGAACGCCGTCCCGGGCCGATTGTCCGTGCTTCAGGCGTGGAATGATCAGCTAATTGAGGCAGGCTCGGGGGTCCGTCCCGAACCCCGCCAGGGGCGTCACGCGAGAGCGTGCTGCGCACGACGCCCCTGGACCGCCAGTAATTCCCTAGTGGATCGTCACCCGAGCCCCCGCCAGCGCCACCTCCGGCGCGTAGCTTGGCCAGATGTCGGCCGCGAGCGCGTCGAGCGAAGGGGAGGGAAGCCCGATCCGGGCGCCGTAGATCCACAGATAGGTGAGCGCGCGATGCACGAAGCCGCGCGTCTCTTCGTTCGGGATCGCCTCGATGAACAGCAGCGGATCGGCGCCGACTTTCCAGTCGGCCACCCGGCTCGGCCCTGCATTGTAGCTCGCCAGCAGCTTGATCAGGTCGCCTTCGACATTCGCGTTCTGGGCGAGGTAGTCCACGTAGCGCTGGCCGAGCTCGAGATTGATGGCAGCATCGTGCAATCGCGACGGTGCGACGGTGAACCGGTCGGGATGGCCGGCCATGAAGCCGGCCGTCACCGGCATCAGCTGCATCAGTCCGTGCGCGCCCGCGCCTGAGACCGCGCCCGGGTCGAAATTGCTCTCCAGCCGGGTCAACGCATAGACCAGCGCCGGATCGACCGAGAAGCCGCCGCGCGGCCTGAGGCGCGGCACCGGGAAGCGCGCGGCGTCGTGCGGCTGGCCGTCCTCGGCCTGCAGGATGGAGGCGATCTGCGATGCAAGATCCGCGAGACCCGCCGCTTGCGCCACCAGCATGATCGAACGGCCGAGCGCACGATCCGCCTGCACTTTCGGCCACATCTGCCGCAGCGTCGCCTCCGCGCGGGCATCCTGACCGACCTGGAGCAACGCGAACACCCGCCTTCCGGACGGAAGCGCCATCATCGCCTCCACGTCGGCCTCGCCGAGCGTGTCCTCGCCGACGCCGTCCACGGATGGTGTCCAGCCGCCAAGGCCCAGCCTGCGTGCGGCGAGCAGGCCGTAGAACGTACGTCGCGCCGCGGCGGCCCTGAGCATCCAGGGCCGATAGCCGCCGGGATCGCTTAGCGCGAGATGGGCGCGCGCGGCCCCGAACGCCGCGCCCGGGCGCGGGGGGGCG
>CAXTUK010000176.1:0-5524 GCA_964247395.1 uncultured Acetobacteraceae bacterium | reverse complement strand
CCTCGGCGATCGCGAACGCCTCCGCCCCGCCCAGCCGCGCGGCGGGCGAGGCGACCGGCAGCCTGCCGTCGGCGACCGCGCTCGACAATTCGGCGTCGTCGTAGAACACGGCATCCGGAAACAACGTTTCCAGATCCCGGACGCTGATCGCGCGCCCCGCCGACATGTTCGGCCAGTCGCGGTTGTGCACGTGGCTGATCAGCAGGCGGCCGCCGGCCATCCGCCGCATCCGCGCGAGGATCTCGCGCTTGGGTTCGAGGAAGTAGAACGCGTCGTGACAGACGACGAGATCGAACGTCGCATCGCGCACCGGCCACGCCCTCGCCGCGTCGAAGCAGACCAGGTCCGCCTCCGGCACGATCCAGTGGCGCGCCAGCCAGAGCTTGGCGAACACCACGTCGCCGCCCGCGACCGCGACGCCGCGCTGCGCCAGTGCCCGCAGATGATGCCCGATGCCGCAGGCGATCTCGAACGACGTCGCGGGCCCGTTCCAGTGCGCCTCGACCAGGCCGAGCCCGGCGACGAAGGTCGGATCGCTCCAGCGATGAGCGAAATAGTCGGCGACCGGTCCCCAGCTCAGCAGCCGCATCGCGTCACGCAGGCTGATCCGGTCCCGCTGCCCGATCAGCGTCGCCACGGCGTCCGGATCCGCGACCGGCCCTCGCCACCAATCGTCCTGGTCGGCCAGCAGCAGGCCGAGCCCGCCGGTCCGGTCGCCGCGATCGAGCCGGTCCAGCGTCTCGGCGACGATCTCGTCGCGCCCGACCCGCAGATAGGCGATGCCGTCGACGACCGGCCAACGGCCGACGCCATCGGAGAGCGAATGCGGCGAATCGGCTGCCAGCGCGCATCCGTTCGCCGGCGAGATCAGCCTCACGCCTGCAGTCCCGCCGCGCGCAGCACCGCGTCCTGGAACGGCTTGACCGGGCCGTCATGGACCAGCGCCATCTCGCCGAGCACGACATCGAGACCGATCCGTCCCGCTCGCAGATGCTGGTCGATCTGCCAGACCCGGTCGAGCGTATCGGCGGCATGGAACGCGCGCCCTTCCGCGCTGGACGCGTCGGGCAGGATCCGCATCGCGTCGGCCACGCAAGCGGCGACGGCACGAGGCAGTTGCGCGAGGCAGCGCGCCGTCGCCCTGTCCATCATCGACGACAGATGCGCGCCGAGCAGCATCTCGCCGGTATACCCGGCATCGGGAATGAACGCGTTGTGCAGATGATGCGCCAGCGAGGCGAGCCACACGACCGATGGATCGGCCCCGAACATCGGCGACAGCAGCGCGCCGTAGATCGCGACGATCGCGCAATGCTCGGCGTGGCTCTCCGACGGCTCGAACACCAGCCGCGGCTTGCCCGGACACGTCACCCCGGCCCGGCTCTGTCCGGCCAGCCGGTTCACGAAATCGGGCAATCGCACGGAGGGCGGCTGCCGCCGCGGACCAGCCAGCATCGAGACGAGAGCCGGATCGACGGCCCCCGCGACCGCATCGAACGCTCGCTGCAGGACGAGTTCGATGTCTCCGTCCGCGACATCGAGGTCGCGCAGCACCTGCGCGTCGAGATCGCCCAGGCGGACGCTCGACAGGGACGCGCTCACATGACCGCGCATCGCCTCCGTCACCGGCGCTCCGGCGAGCAGCCGCGCCCACCCGTCGGAGAACAGCCGCTCGGCAACGCTTCCCGAGCGCCCGGCCGACCGGACACGCTTGAGCTCGCCGACCTCCGTCATCAACGACACGAGCCCGGCCGCGAACCGCGGCACATCGCACCAGGCGGAAACGGTCGCCACGACCTCCGTCACGGGGTCGTGAACGAAGTGCCGCGAGCCGTCACGCCTTCTTCAGCTCGTCGGGCTTGTGCACCGCCTTGGCGCCGGTCTTCCCGCTCCTGACCTGGTATTGCGGGTCGTCCTTCGACGCCTTGGCCACGTGCGATTTGATCCTGGTCTCCGACGTCACCTTCTTCTCGACCGTTCCCTGCGTCCTGCCCTGGGCCGTGCCCCAGCTGACCTTGTCGCCCTTCTTGAGCTCCTTGCTCATCGCTGTCCGCCCTCCCACGCACCGCTGGTCATTCGAGACCACGCCAGCGATGATGCAACCGATCTGGGTGAGGGCGGCGGCATGGCAAGCGTTCACGATTTCTCGGCGGTGTCGATCGACGGGCGCCACGTTCCGCTCGCGTCCTTCGCGCGACAGGTGCTGCTGGTCGTCAACACCGCCAGCCGGTGCGGCTTCACGCCGCAATACGCCGGTCTCGAACAGCTCCACCGGACGCTGGGGCAGCGCGGCTTCTCGGTGCTCGGATTTCCCTGCAACCAGTTCGCCGCCCAGGAGCCCGGCTCGGACGCCGAGATCGCCATGTTCTGCGCCGCCAGCTACCAGATCTCGTTCCCGATGTTCGGCCGGATCGACGTCAACGGCAGCGGCGCGCACCCGCTCTACCAGCATCTCAAGGCGGCCGGGCGCGGCCTGTTCGGCTCGGGCACGGTGAAATGGAACTTCACCAAGTTCCTCGTCGACAAGGCGGGCGCGGTCGTCAACCGCTTCGGCCCCGCCGTCGGCCCGGACCGGATCAGACCCGCGATCGAACGCCTGCTCTGACGCGCGCCGCTACTGCCCGGCGAGCACCGACAGCAACATCGCCCCGTATCGCTCCAGCTTCGAGCTCCCCACGCCCTTGATCAGCGCGAGCCCTCGAAGATCCGCGGGCCTGGCGTCCGCGATCTCCCGCAGCACGCTGTCGTGGAAGATCACGTAGGGCGGCACCGCCTGTGCCCGCGCCTCCGTCGACCGCCACGCCCGCAGACGCTCGAACAGGCCCGCATCCGCCGGCAACGCCTTCATCGCCGCCGCCGGCGCCCGCGCCGCCGGCATCGCCCGCTCCTCCTCCGCCCTGAGCATCAGCGTGTCCTCGCCGCGCAGGATTTCGCGCGCCCGGCCCGCCAACGCGAGCCCGCCATGCTCCGGGTCGCGCTTCAGCGCGCCGCGCGCCAGCAGGGCCCGGATCACGCCGCGCCAGAACTGCTCCGATCCGTCCCGCCCGACGCCCCAGGTCGGCAACCGGTCATGCCCGTGCCGCCGCGTCCCCTCCGTCTCGCGCCCGCGCAGCACCGTCACCACGTGCGCCGCCCCGAACCGCTGCCCGGTCCGGTAGATCGCCGACAAGGCTTTCTGCGCCGCCACCGTGCCGTCGAACAGGCGGGCGGGCGAGCGGCAATTGTCGCAATGCCCGCAGCGTCCCGCCATTGCCTCGCCGAAGCAGGCGAGAAGCGCCGCCGTCCGGCAGTCCGCCGTCTCGCACAGCGCGATCATGCCTTCGAGGCGATCGCCCATCACCCGCTTCTGGTGCGGCGGCGCCTGGCTCTGCTCGAGCCAGTAGCGCGCGCGCGCGATGTCCTCGCTGCCATACAGCAGCAGCGTGTCCGCCGGCTCCCCGTCACGGCCCGCGCGGCCGATCTGCTGGTAGTAGGCCTCCGGGCTGTCGGGCATGTCGAGATGCGCCACGAACCGGACATCCGGCCGATCGATGCCCATCCCGAAGGCGATCGTCGCCACGATCGTCATCGCCTCGCCCGCCCGGAACCGACCCAGCGCCGCCCGTTTCTCGATCGCCGACAGCCTGGCGTGGAACGGCACCGCGTTGCGCCCGCGGCCGCGCAGGTCGGCCGCCACCCGCTCGGTCTTGTCACGCGAGCCGCAATAGACGATCCCCGCCGACCCCTCGTGCGCGGCGAGCAACGCGCCCAGCTGCGACAGCTCGCGCTCCTTCGGCATCGCCTGCAGATGCAGGTTGGAACGGTGGAAGCTCGCCGCGAACGTCTCCGCGTCCGGCATCGCCAGGGACTGCAGGATGTCGGCCCGCGTCCGGCCGTCCGCCGTCGCGGTCAGCGCGATCCGCGGCACGCCCGGCAGACGCTCCGGCAGGCAGGCCAGCGCGCGGTATTCCGGCCTGAACTCGTGCCCCCACGCCGACACGCAGTGCGCCTCGTCGATCGCGATCAGCGACAGGGTCCGGCGCGCCAGCCGTTCCAGCAGCGTCCCGCCCAGCAGCCGCTCCGGCGACACGTACAACAGCTCGATCCGCCCGCTCGCGAGCTTGTCGCGGACCAGCGCCTGGGCGTCCTCCTCGAGCTCGGAATGCAGCGCTGCCGCATCCACCCCCAACTGCCGCAGCGCCGCGACCTGGTCGTCCATCAACGCGATCAGCGGCGAGATCACCAGCCCCATGCCGGGCCGGCACAGCGCCGGCAACTGGTAGCACAGGCTCTTGCCGCCGCCCGTGGGCATCAGCATCAGCGCGTCACCGCCCGCCATCACGCGCGCGACGCAGGGCGCCTGCAGACCCCGGAAGGCCGGGAAACCGAAAACCCCGTTCAGGACCTCGTCCGGCGTGCCCCTCGACGCGGTCACCCTGCTTCAGATGCCGGGGGCGCTCAGATGCCGGAATCGCCCACGCTGATCTCCACCCGGCGCGAACCCACCGCCGCGTCCTCGTTGCTCGGCGGACGCGGCAGCACCTGGATCCGGCTCGCCGCCACCCCGTCGTACTGCAGCAGCGACGACACCAGTTGCGCGCGCGATGCGGCGAGGTTCTGGTCGGCGTCCAGGCTGCCGTTGGCCGCCGCGTATCCCGCGACCGTCACCAGCGACGACGGCGAGGCCGCCGCCTCCTGCGCCGCGTTCGCCACCTGGGCCCGCGCCGCGGAATCGAGACGCGTCGACGCGTGCTGGAAGAACACCAGGATTTTCGGCCGGCTCGGCTCCGACATCGCGCACGCGCCGAGCAGCACCGGAACGATCAGGGTCAACAGCCGGCGCATCCTGCATCCTCTGGTCTGTCTTGTCGGCGAGCCGCCTGGATGCGCCAGCCACATTGGCGCGTCAACGTCACCCGACCCGCGACTCAGGCCGCCGCGGCCGCGATCCGGCCGCCCGCCAGACGCCAGATCCGGTCGAGCCGCTCCACGCCCGTCAGGCGGTGCGCGATCAGCAGGATCGTCCGTTGCTCCGCGCCCGCGAACAGCGTCGACAGGAACGCCCGCTCGGTCTCGCCGTCCAGGCCGGAGGCGGGCTCGTCGAGAACGATCACCGGTGCGCGCGACAGCAGCGTCCTGGCCAGGGCCAGCCGCCGTCCCTGGCCGCCGGAGACCGTCGCACCCGCCTCGCCGAGCCACGTCTCGAGCCCGTCGGGCAGCGAACGCACCCATGGCGCGACCGCCGCCGTCTCCAGCGCCGACCAGATCTCCGCGTCGGTCGCCTGCCGCCTGCCGATCAGCAGGTTCGCCCTGATCGTGTCGGCGAACAGGTGCGTCGCCTGGCTCAGCAACGCCACCCGCTCGCGCAGCAGCTCGGGCGGCAGCGCCGCCAGGTCCGCGCCGCCCAGCGTGATCCGTCCGGCCTGCGGCTGGACCACGCCCAGGATCAGGTCCGCGATCGTGCTCTTGCCCGACCCCGACGCCCCCAGGAGCGCGATCCGTGCTCCGGGTGCGACGTCGAGCGTCAGATCGCTCAGGATCGGCA
>CAXTUK010000175.1:0-5576 GCA_964247395.1 uncultured Acetobacteraceae bacterium | reverse complement strand
TCGACAGAACTCACATGCTTTTCATGTTCGACAACGGCTTTCTCTATCTGCTCAATTGTGTGAGCGGCTGACAGCCTAGAATCCTGGCGGCGTCTACTCCGCGTTCCAAGTTGGCAGCCGGTGAACCGCTATCCAGTCACCGCCAATCTCCGGGGGCTGCCCAAGATCCATCCAGACGAAGGAGATATGGCCCCGCAGCCTAGGCCTAAGCCACGCGAAAATTCGCCGCTCATGTCCCGGTTCAGGCGGTCGTGGATGCGCAGGAGTTGGAGGGCGTTGTCCTTGAGCGCTTTCAATGCACTCGCGCCACCTCTCCGAGAGCTGAGCCGGTGTATGTCCTCCGCCGAGCAGCAGGTCGGCTTCAACCACATGCACGCCGCTTTCAAATACGTGCTGCACGATCTCGTCGAGCACGTCCGTCGTAACGCTCATAGATGCCCAGCTCCCAATCGACGTCCGTTCTTGTCTGAACTGCTCCCGTTTTGACCGGACACCGGCCTCAAGACGGAAACCCAGGAGTACACCCACCAAGCAGCAAGTAGAAGCAGATGAACGAGGTAGCCGACCTGAACCGCGACGGCTGGGATCGACGGGTGGACGAAGAGGATGTCTGGACCCGTCCCGTCTCTTCGGAGGAGATCAGCCGGGCGAGACGCGGCGACTGGTCTCTCCTCCTCATTCCGAACAAGCCGATGCCCCGGCACTGGTTCGGCGACGTGACCAGCAAGCGCGTGTTCTGCCTTGCCTCGGGCGGCGGCCAGCAGGGCCCGATCCTAGCCGCGGCCGGCGCGCCGGTAACAATTTTCGACGCGTCGACCAGACAGCTTGCCCAGAACGATATGGTCGCCCGGCGCGACGGAATCGCGCTCGAGACCCGGCAGGGGCTCATGCACGACCTGTCCTGCTTCGCCGACGCCAGCTTCGATCTCGTCTTCCATCCGGTCTCGAACTGCTTCGCGCCGGAGATCGAGCCGGTCTGGCGCGAATGCTTCAAGGTGCTAGCGCCGGGCGGCGCACTGCTGGCCGGCTTCATGAACCCTGACATCTACCTCTTCGACGCGGAGGCGCAGGAACGAGGCGAACTGCTGGTGAAATTCCCGCTTCCCTATGCCGACGTCACCGACCTGCCACCCGACGAACTGCGCCGCCTCATCTCGAACCCCAGGATGACGACGGCAGGCCGTCGATCCTTGTCAGAACCGGACCCGTGATGGCGCGAATCATGAAAGGCATGCGTCACGCCATCGCCGCCATGGCCGGGCAGGGGAATGACCTCATCGTCGACGACGTCATGCTCGACGCCGGCGAAGCGCGGCAATACCGCGCTCTCCTGTCCCGGTTCGATCTGCGCATCGTCGGCCTCTTCGCTCCTCTCGATGTGCCGGAAGAGCGGGAACGCGCCCGCGGCGACCGGGAGATCGGATTGGCGAGGTGGCAGTATGACCGCGTCCACCGCGGACAGGCCTATGATCTCGAGCTCGAGACGACCAACTCGACGCCGATCGAAGTCGCCGAACGGATACGGGATGCCTTCCGGTTGTAGCCGTGCTGTCGATTGGTGGGCCGGATCGAGGGGGGCAGGGGCCGACGTCACCGAAAGTCCCACACAAAAGAGACCTCGCCTCTATTCCCGCCAATGCTAGGTTGATCGCATGAACGTTGCCCTCCGAAAACCAATGACGCACGAGCAGTTCTTCGCCTGGGCAGAGGCCCAGGAAGCACGTCACGAGTTCGATGGCTTCCAGCCCGTCGCCATGACCGGCGGCACCAATGACCATGGCATCATCGCCGGCAACATTAATTTCCAGCTCCGGCTGCGTCTGCGCGGCGGTCCGTGCATGCCCATGGGACCCGAGGGCGGCGGCGTGGCCACGAGCGGCAACAAGATCCGCTATCCGGATGCCACCGTCACCTGCACCAAACTAGAGGGGCGTGGCCGGCTCGTCGCCAACCCGATCATCGTCTTCGAAGTCGTCAGCGACTCCACCAAAGGCGACGATCGCGTCTCCAAGCTGCGCGAGTACCATGCTGTCCCATCGATCAAGCGCTACGTCATCGCCGAGCAGACCAGCATCGGCCTGGCCGTCTTCTCACGCGAGGCGGACGAGCCCTGGAGCGCCACCGCGCTCATCGAGGGCGACACCCTCCCGCTGCCGGAAATCGGGATCGAAATCCCGGTTTCGGAGCTTTACGAGGGCGTGGATCTTGGGCGGACCGACTGAACTTCGCCGTGCGCCGAGCATCGCCGTAACGGAGGCTCCCATGGATCTCGCGTTGCCGACGACAGACAGACACTGTTCCCGCGAGGAGTTCAGGCGCTGGTGCGAAGCCCAGCCGAAGGGCCGATACGAACGTCGCGATGGCCGGATCGTGGCCATGGCGCCGGAGCGCGGGGCACATCTGCGTGTCAAGGGAGCGATCTATCGGGCGCTCGACCGCGCCGTGGCCGCCGCCGGCATTTCCTGCCAGGCGCTCCCCGATGGCGCGACGGTCGAGACCGGCGACAGCGACTACGAACCGGACGCACTGGTCAATTGCGGCGAGCCGATGACCGACGACGCGGTCGCGGCGCCGAACCCGGTGATCGTCGTCGAAATCCTGTCGCCAGGCACGGCGTCGACCGACACCGGCGGCAAGCTGGCCGACTATTTCCGGCTGCCCTCGGTGGCGCACTACCTGATCGTGCATCCGACCCGTCGAACGATCATCCACCATCGCCGGACCGGCGACGGCATCGAAACCCGCATCGTCGCCAACGGGTCGATCACGATGACGCCCCCAGGCATCGTCATCACGACGGACGACGTCTACGGAGCCCCACGAAGACCCGATCCGTCATAGGCCTTTTATCCTATCTTGATTGTGCAAAAAGATTCAAGTCTGGCGCGTGTCTCGGACGCGATCGGGAACTTCGCATCCATGTTCACTTTTTGTTCTTGATCTCGCAGGCGCTTCGTTGCATCGTCCCGTCAGCCTTACAGACGGGAGCACGCAATGCTCGACTCCACCGGCGACGTCCCACGCACCCGCAAGGGGCGCGGCGCCTCCACCAACGTCGCCAACCGCTATGAGCACACGGCGCTGCAGTCCTTCGACGACGGCTGGGACAGCATCGCCGCCGAGACCCTCGCACCACCGCCCGTCGCCACCACCCTGACCCGCGACGCCAGCCGCACCGCGATCGCCTGGAACAAGTCGCCCGATCTCGGCTTCGACCGCGCGGTCAACCCCTATCGCGGCTGCGAGCACGGCTGCATCTACTGCTACGCCCGCCCGAGCCACGCCTGGCTCGGCCTGTCGCCCGGCCTCGATTTCGAGACCAGGCTCACCTTCAAGCCCGACGTCGCCGATCTGCTCGAGCGCGAACTCTCCAAGCCCGGTTACGTCCCGCGCCCGATCACGCTCGGCTCCAACACCGATCCCTACCAGCCGGTCGAGCGCACCCTCGGCCTGACCCGCGCCGTGCTCGAGGTCCTCGACCACTACAATCATCCCGCCAGCATCGTGACCAAGTCCGCCGGCGTGCTGCGAGACATCCCGCTGCTGTCACGGATGGCCGAGCGCAACCTCGTCCGGGTCTGGCTGTCGGTCACCACGCTCGACAACGAGCTCGCCCGCCGGATGGAGCCCCGCGCCCCGTCGCCGCAGCGCCGCCTCGCGGCCCTCGCCGGCCTGCGCCGGGCGAACATCCCCGCCGGCGTGCTCGCCGCGCCGATGATCCCCGGCCTGAACGACGCCGAGCTCGAAGCCATCCTTGAGGCCGCTTCTCGCGCCGGCGCCAGCCATGCCGGCTACGTCCTGCTCCGCCTGCCGCTCGAACTGCAGCAGATGTTCGAGACCTGGCTGCACCAGCACTACCCGCGGCGCGCCAGGCACGTGCTCAACTTGGTCCGCGAGACCCGCGCCGGCGCCCTCTACGACAGCCGCTTCGGCGTCCGCCAGACCGGCACCGGTCCCTACGCCGACCTGTTGGCCCAGCGCTTTGCACGCGCCATCCGTAAGTTCGGCCTCAGGCACGAACGCGATCGTCTCGAGACCGGCCTGTTCTCGCGCCCGGCCCGCAACGGCCTCGCCGACCGCCAGCTCGCCCTGCTCTAGCCGATCACATGCCGACCTTCTCGTTCTCGCCGCCGGCCGGCGGAGTCCCGGTCAGCCGCGCCTTCACGTAGCCGTAGGCGTGCAGCATCGTCGAATTCGGCGCGTCCCAGTACTCCGCCTGGCTGACCTCGACCTTGAGCAGCGCAACGTCCGGATCTTCCTTCCCCTTCGGGAACCAGGTCCGCAGCGACTCGCCCCAGTGCGCATCGATCGCCGCCTGGTCGCGCACCAGCGTCGCCTGGCCCGACATCGACACGTAGTTCTGCTTGTCCGGATCGGCATAGCTCACGCCGACCCGCTGGTCCGACCGCACCTCGTCCACCTTGTGCGCGCTCGCCCTGGTGAAGAACCACAAAGTGCCGTCGAACGAGCTCTGGCTCGCCGCCATCGGCCGGCTCCTCAACTCGCCGCCGTCCTCGGTGGTCAGCATGGCGAACTTGGTCGCCTTGATCAGCTCCCACAGCTTGTCGGCCTGATCCTGGTCCATCGCGTCCTCCTGGGTTCTCCCTACAGAGGCTGCCGCCGCGAAAAGGTTTCGACACGCGGGTCGAAAACGGGAGTTGCGGCAATGTGAACGGAAGTTTACCGTTTGTCATAGCGCAACGTCTCCAACGCGCGCCAACAAGACGTTCCCGCCAGCCCGGTTCAGCACGACGACTTCCATCGGAGATTGATTTGGTCAACAGATCCAGAAGGCGGCTCCGGCGCGCCTGTGTCGGCGCGACAGTCAGCCTGTGCGCGCTCCCCGCGGTCGCCAACGCGGCGACGACCGTCACCGGCAACGTCGCGAGCTGGGTCGCGACCGCGGCCAAGGTCGGGGTCGTCCCCGACACCCGGACCGTCGGCATCACCGTCCACATGGCGCTCAAGGACCCGGACGGGCTCACCAGCCTGGTCGCCGCGGTCTCCAAGCCAGGCAGCGCCCAGTATGGCCACTATCTGACGCCGGCCCAGTTCGCCGCCCGCTTCGCGCCGGCGCCGACCGATGTCGCGTCCGTGCAGACGATGCTGACCAAGGCCGGCATGGCCAACGTCACCGTCGGGCCGCTCGGCGCCTACGTCTCCGCGACCGCCAGCGTCGCCCAGCTGCGCCGCACCTTCGGCGTCACCCAGGGCCTCTATCGCTTCGGCAGCACGACCATGCGTGCCAACAAGGAGGCGCCGACGATCCCGGCGTCCCTCGCCGGCAAGATCCTGTTCATCGAAGGGCTCGACGATACCGGCACGCTGCGCCAGCCGCAGCACGTCTCCGTCACCGCGGGGCCGCTGGTCGCTCCGGCCACACCCGCCGCCGCGACGACCGCCGCCGCGTCACCGTCCGTCACCCCGCCGCCGGTCGCCAACTCCATTCCGTCGCCCTACTGCGATCACTATGCCGGCGACCTCCAGGCAACCCTCAGCACCACCCCGGCTCCCTATGCCAAGACGCTGCCCTGGCTGAACTGCGGCTACACCCCGCAGCAGATCCAGTCCGCCTA
>CAXTUK010000174.1:0-5578 GCA_964247395.1 uncultured Acetobacteraceae bacterium | reverse complement strand
CGGCGACCGACATGGGTCAGACGGTGGAGACGCAGGCCGACCCAGCGACGGACGGCGGGCTCATGCCAGAAATAGACGACATAGATCGCCGCCCACAGCGACAGGGCGACGACGGGTAGCGCGCGATTGAAGAGATCGAACCAGGGTGCTGCTGCAGTCACGGACGTCTCCGGGAGCCAATCTAGGCGCTCGAAGGCGGATTTGCGAGCGTGTCAGGGGCGCCAGGTCGTGTCCGACGCGCCGGACAGCTCGCGGTCGAGATAGAAGGCGGCGCTGATCAGCGCGAGGTGGGTCAGGGCCTGCGGGAAGTTCCCGAGGTGCTCGCCGGCCGCGCCCAGCTGCTCGCTGAACAGGCCGAGATGGTTGGCGTGGCCGAGCACGCCCTCGAAGATCAGGTGCGCTTCCTGGAGACGACCGGCGCGCGCGAGGCACTCGACATACCAGAACGAGCAGGCGGTGAAGGCGCCCTCGGTCCCGTCGAGCCCGTCCGTGGCACGGTAGCGGAAGACGAGGCCGTCATCGGTGAGCTGGTCGCGGATGGCGTCGAGGGTCGCGAGCCATTGCGGGTCGGTGGCGCTGACGAAGCGGACCAGCGGCATCAGCAGGAGCGCCGCATCGACGCTCCGGCTGCCCTTGGCCTGGACGAAGTGCCCTGCCTCTTCGTCGAAGAACTCGGACCAGATCTCGGTGTGGATGTCGTTGCGGACCTGCCGCCAGTGCTCGAAGGGCGCGGACAGCGACCGCTTGTCGGCCAGGCGAAGCGCGCGATCGACCGCCACCCAGCACATCAGGCGCGAGTGCAGATAGTGGCGCGGGGCGTCGCGCATCTCCCAGATGCCGGCGTCGGCGTCGCGCCAATGGGCGCAGACATGCTCGATGATGGCGAGCACGTCGTTCCAGCCACGGTGGCTGATCGCCTCGCCATATTTGTTGGACAGATAGATGCTATCGAGCAGCTCGCCGTAGATGTCGAGCTGGACCTGTTCGAAGGCCTGGTTGCCGACGCGGATCGGAAGCGCGCCTCCGAAGCCGGCGAGATGGTCGAGGGACTGCTCGGCGAGCTGTCCGTTGCCGTCGACGCCATACATGATGTGAATCGAGCCGTCGGTGCTGTCGGCCATGCGCGCGGCGATCCAGTGCACGAAGTCGGCCGCCTCCTGCCGGTAGCCGAGGCGCATGAACGCGTAGACGGTGAAGGACGCGTCGCGGATCCACACCGCGCGATAGTCCCAGTTGCGGCTGCCGCCCGGCGTCTCGGGAAGGCCGAAGGTGGGCGCCGCGATGATCGAGCCGTGCTCCCGCGAGGTGAGCAGCTTGAGCAGGAGGGCCGACCGGGTGACGGTCTCGCGCCAGCGCCCGCGATAGGTCGAACGGCTGGCCCATTCCCGCCAGTAGTGCAGGGTTGCCGAGAGGGCGGCTGCGATCTCGGTCTCGGACAACGGCGGCAGATCGCCGGAGTCAAGGACGAAGTCGGCGCTCGCGCCGCTGTCGAGCTCGAACCGGGCGACGGCGGCGCCTTCCTCGATGCTAAGAGGCACGGTTCCATGCAGACGCAGCGAGACGGTCGAGGTCGCGAAGACGACGCCACGATCGACGGTGCGCGGCAGGCCTGGATCGCGCGCGTAGTCGAAACGAGGCAGGCAGCGCAGCCGGATGGCGATCCGGCCGCGGGTCGAACGGACGCGGCGGATGAGGAGCGTGGGACCGCCCTCCTTGCCCCTCGCCGGGACCATGGCGTCGGTCACCTCGGCGCTCCCGGCCGCGGAGAGGAAGCGAGTGACGAGCACGTTGCTGTCCGGGAGATAGGACTGCTTGAGACGCGCGTCGGGAAGATCGGGGGCGAGCGAGAAAGATCCGCCCGTGTCCGGGTCGAGCAGGGCGGCGAAGACGGTCGGACTGTCGAAGCGCGGCCAGCAGAGGAAATCGATCGTGGCGTCGGTGGCGACCAGGGCGACGGTGGAGCGGTCGCCGATCACGCCGTGATCCTCGATCGCTCGGACCTCAGCCATTGCCGATGAAGCCGGGATAGAGCGTCATGCCGCCATCGACGAACAAGGTCGTGCCGACGACATAGTCGCTCTCGTCGGAGGCGAGCCAGACCGCCGCGCGGGCGATGTCCTCGACGTCGCCGATGCGGCCGTAAGGAATGAGCGTCTTGAGCCGTTCGCCGGCCTCGCCGCGGACTTCCTCGCTGTTGATCGCGGTCGCGATCGCGCCGGGCGCGATGGCGTTGACGCGGATGCCTTGGGAAGCGACCTCCTGGGCGAGGCTGCGCATCATCATCGCGATCCCGCCCTTGGATGCGGCATAGTTCACGTGCCCGGCCCAGGGAATGACCTCGTGGACCGAGCTCATGCAGATAATCTTGCCGCGGGCTCTCGAAACGTCGCGGTCCGCCTGCGACTTGAATTGCCGGATCGCCTCGCGCGCGCAGAGGAACTGGCCGGTGAGGTTGACGGCGATGACTCGCTGCCAGTCGTCGAGCGACATCTCGTCGGCGGGCGCGTCCTTCTGCATGCCGGAATTGGCAACGAGGATATCGAGAGCGCCGAACGCATCGAAAGTCTCGGCAAACAGGCGTTTGACGTCGCTCTCGTCGGCGACGTCGGCCTTGATCGCGCGGGCGCGGCCGCCCTGCCGCTCGATGTCGCCGGCGAGCTGATGGGCCGGCTCGGGGCTGGATCGGTAGTTGACGATGACGGCGGCGCCTGCGGCGGCGAAGGCCCGAGCCACGCCATGGCCGATCCCGGAGCTGGCGCCGGTGACGATGGCGACTTGGTTCTCCAGGAGCAATGCCATTGATTTTCTTCCTGATCGACAGGTTCACATCGCCCGCCGCCCGGTGAACCCGAGCAGGACGACGAACACCACGAGCGCGTAGAGAAGATCGAGCGCGGCCAGCGATAGCGGAATACCCGGTATGAGGTAGGTCGCTGCGTCGCACGGCTTGTTCGGGTGCGCGGGCAGGCGGGCGAGCTGGTCGGCGATACTGCCGCCGCTGACGGGTGCGGCACTGCATTCCGGAAACGGGCTGGGCCAGGCATGCAGCTCGACGCCGACGTGAAAGGCGGACAGCGCGGCCGACGCGAGCAGGTCGAGCAGGATCAGGCTGACGGCGAGACGGCCGAAACGGGCGGGCAGGAAGACGCCGATGACGGCCAGGCCGATCGCGATGCCGTATGGCCAGCGTTCCAGCAGGCAGAGCTCGCAGGGAGCGATGCCGAGATCGTTTTGCACATAGCTGGCGAGAGCGAGAGCCGCGATCGATGCGATGCCGGCGCCGGCGGCGAGCGTCGGCCATCCCTGACCTGCATGGCGACGGCGGCGGGCGGCACGGTTCAATGAACCAGGTCCGCCTGCGCGGGAGATTGGGTCGCGTGGTGATGTTCGTCGCGCAACGCCGACAGGAAGTTTTTCGCCCAGGCCGAGGCGGTGTCGCGGCAGACCGCCTCGTTCATCGTCCGCCAGCGGACGCGACGATCGCCCAACGGCATGCGGAGTGCCTGGTCGAGAGCCTCGGCGATTTCGTCCGGATCGAACGGGTTGACCAGCAGCGCGCCGGGCAGGCTGGGGGCGCTGCCGGCGAAGCGCGACAGCACCAGCACCCCGGGGTCGTCCTCGTCCTGGGCCGCGACATACTCCTTGGCGACGAGATTCATGCCGTCGCGCAGCGGCGTGACGAGACCGACGCGAGCGATGCGGTGGAAGCCGGCCAGGGTGGTCCGGGTCATCGAGCGGGTCAGGTAGCGCAGCGGGATCCAGTCGAATTCGGCGCGCTCGCCGTTGATCCGGCCGGCGAGCTCGTCGAGCGCTCGGCGAAGCGTGCGGTATTCGGGCACCTCGCCGCGTGACACCGGGGCGACCTGAAGGAAGGTGACCTTGTTGCGATGGGCCGGGAAGCGTTCGAGCAGCTTGGCGAAGCCGCGGAAACGCTCGGGGATGCCTTTCGAGTAGTCGAGGCGATCGACGCCCAGGATGAGCGGGCGCGGACCCATGCTCTCGATCATGCGCTTGCCGTCCGCCTTGCCTATCGCGCGTCGCGCCTGGCCGGCGAACTCGACCGGATCGATGCCGATTGGAAACGTCTCCGCGCGGCGCTCCACGCCCTGTTCGGCGAGCGAGCCGTTGAGCTGGTCGCGGTCCTGGTCGGTCTGCACCCCGACCACGTCGTAGGCCGCGAGCGAACGGACCAGCTGTTCGCCGCCCGGGAGGGCCGCGAACAGCGCGGGTGGCGGGAAGGGAATGTGGAGGAAGAAACCGATGCGGTTGCGGATGCCGGCTTCGCGCAGCGCCTCGCCGAAATGGAAGAGGTGATAGTCGTGCGCCCAGACGACGTCGTCGGGCTCGATCAGCGGGGCGAGGTGCTCGGCGAACAGACGGTTGACGTCGAGATAGGTCTGTAGCTCGTCGCGTTTGTATTCCATCAGGCCGACCCGGTAGTGGAGCAGCGGCCACAGGATCGCGTTGGAGAAGCCCTGGTAGAAACCCCTGAACTCGTGCCCGGTCAAGTCGAGGGTGGCGAAGGTGACCCGGCCGACGGTGGTGGTGGTCACCTCCCGCTTCTCTGTCTCGCTCGCGTTGGTGGCGCCGGACCAGCCGAACCACATCGCCTCCTGGTCCTTCAGCGCCTCCTTCAGACCGATGGCCAGCCCACCCGCGAGGTGGCTGCGCTCACGCGGCGGCGGCACCCGGTTCGAGACGACGATCAGCCTTCCCATAGCGCCTCGTCCCCGGCGGCGAGGCGTCGGAGCCAGTCGCGCACGTCGGCTGGTTCGCCGAAGCGATCGGCCACCATGAGGCCAACGCCGCCGAGGCGCCGGGCGGCGTCGATGCCGTGCTGGTCTGTCACGTCGTCGCCGACGAACACCGGCAGCCGCCCGAGGAATGGAGGCTCGCGCATGAGCGCCTCGACGGCGCTTCCCTTGTCAGCGCCGTGGGCGCGGATTTCCCAGGCCATCTTGGCCGGCAGCACGTGATAACGAGCGTGATCGTCGCCGATCAGCCCGTCGAGCAGAGCGCGAAGCGCGTTGCCGGCGTCGGGCGCCGAGCGGTAGTGCAGAACGAAGCCGGTTGTCTTGCGCTCGACCTGGACGCCCTGGTGCCGGGCGGCAGCGGCGTCTGCGGCGGCGAACCAGTGGTCGGGAATCTGGGGCAGCTCGACGATGGCCGGGCGATCTTCGGGACGGTGGCGGAGCACGGCGCCGTGCTCCGCCGCGCCCGCGTACGGGATGCCGCGCAGGAAAAGGTCGACCTGCCCCACGGGTCGGCCGGTGACGATCGCGACGGCGTCGCCGAGGCGTCGGCGCAAGCCGAGGAGATCGTCGCGAAGAGCTTCCGGCACGACCACCAGGTCGGGCGCGGGCGCGATATCGACGAGCGTTCCGTCGAAATCGAGCAACAGCGCCACACGGTCAGGGCCTTCGAGACGAGGAGGACCGGCTGGATCTGGCATGGTGGAAAGAACCTGTGCCGGGACCGACGGTTCCGCCGTGTCACTGGCCTCCCGGAGGATGTCCGAGATCCTCGCCGGGCGGCGGAGTGAGGTCGTTGTCGGGCGCGGACGGCCTGCCGGCGTCGG
>CAXTUK010000173.1:0-5579 GCA_964247395.1 uncultured Acetobacteraceae bacterium | reverse complement strand
TATCAGCACCAGCCTCGCCCTGTCCCGTTGCGTGTAGATCCGGTTCGTCCCGGCCCGACCCGGTGCCAGCAATCCCTTGCCTTCATAGAACCGGACCGCGCGCGCGGTGGTGCCGAACTCGCGCGCGAGCTCGGTCACGCTGTAGATGCGGTCCCGGTCGCCCGGCGCCGGATCGATGATCGTGCGCGGCACGCGCCTGAACTCCTCCTTTTGGCAACCCGAGACTTCGCTTGCCCTATACGTCAACCCCTACGTAGCCGCCACGCCGCCGCGCGGCAAGGCCTCCTCCCGCTCGAGGCGTCGTGCTCAGCCGTGGACCTCGATCTCGGTCAGTCCCTCGCGCAGCAGGCGCAACAGATCCGCCAGGGGAACTCCGATGCAGCCGGACGTCGGGCCGCCTCCCCTCGGCGCGCCGTGCAGGAAGATCGCCGAGCCCGCCCCGGGCATCGGCGGCGCATCGTTGTGGCCCAGCACGCCGACGACGTCATAGCGCCCGTCGTCGCGCCAGAGCCGTTCGGCGCTCGCGCCATGCGGCAGCCTGACCGGGCGGTTGTAGCGCCCGTCGTCCGGCGCGTCGCACCAGCCATCGTCGGGGGCGATCGGCTCCCGCGGCACCAGGCACGCCGGCGGCGACAGACGGTCCGCCCGGTAGAGTACCCTGCGGATCGCGAGCAGTCCGTTGGGTGTCCCGCCGTCGCCCTCGCGCTTGTGGGCGACGATGCCGCGCGGGCCCACCACCGCCTCGATGCGTTCGAGACCTGCATGCAGCCACGCCTCGTGCGCCGCACCCCCGTCCCGTGCCGTCAGGATCGCCCGCATGCTCAACCGATCAGATGACCGAAGCGGCTGCGCTTGGTTGCGAGATAGGCGTCGTTGACCCCGTTGGCCGCCACCTCGTGTCCCACCCGCTCGATGACCTCGATGCCGAACCCGCCCAGCGCGTCGACCTTGTCGGGATTGTTGGTCAGCAGCCTGACCCTGCCGATCCCCAGCCGATGCAGCATGGTTGCCGCGATCAGGAAGCTGCGCTCGTCGGCGTCCCAGCCGAGCGCACGATTGGCATCCAGCGTGTCGAGCCCCCGATCCTGCAGCGCATAGGCGCGCAGCTTGTTGACCAGTCCGATCCCGCGCCCCTCCTGCGCCAGGTAGAGCAGCACGCCCGCGCCGTCCTCGCGCATGCGCCTGATCGCGCCACGGAGCTGGTCGCCGCAATCGCAGCGCAGGCTGCCGAGGAAGTCGCCCGTGAAACATTCCGAGTGCAGCCGCACCAATGGCGCGTCGCGCGCCGCCGGATCGCCGATCACCACCGCCAGATGCTCGATCCCGCCATCGGGTGCACGGAACGCCACCAGCCTGGCGTCCGCCGCCTCCTGCAGCGGCAAGCTGGCCTCCGCGACGATCTCGAGCGCCAGCCCGGTGTCGCGGGCGAAACGCACCACCGCGTCGCCGTCCACGCTGGCCAGCCCCTCGGCCGCCGCCCGTCCGGCTGCCTCCGTGTCCGTCTCCACCAGGATCGCCGCCGGCGCCAGCCGCGACAGCTTGACCAGCGCCAGCCCCGCCCTGGCCTGCCCGGGCAGGGTCGCTCGCCTGAACGAACCGGCGAAATCGATCGGCGGCTCCAGCCGGGTCGGATCGGCGAGATCGCGCAACCAGGTCGGCGCCCGCTCCGCCAGCATCGCGAGCGACTGGCCGATCTCGAAGGCCGCCAGACCATCGTCGCCGCCGGCCAGGCGGACCGACGACACCACCAGCTTCACCTGGCTGGTCCCGGCGACCCGTCCCGCCTCGCGCATCGCATCCGCCGACACCGTCTCGGCCGCTGCCAGCACCGCCGGCGCCGGGCCGGCGACCAGCACGCCGCTGCCGCGCCGCAGCTCGCCCATCGCGCGATGCACCAGCCGCGGACGCGTCCCGCCACCTTGCCTCGGTCCGTCCAGTTGATCGCTCATGCCCGCGTTCGCTGCCACGCCACTGCGCCGAACATGGTGGCGTGCATGCGCGAGGTCGAGAACCGCCAACCGGCGTCGTTGACGCCTTGCTGCCAGTCCCGGCTCACGACAATGTGTGTCGAGGCGGCCATGGTCCCGACGCCGCTTGTGTCCGGGGCGCGTTGGTCGGGTGAGCGATCGGAACGAAACCGGCTGGAAAGCGCTGTCCGGTTGATGACCATCGGGTCGTTGAAGGAGCAAAAGATGGCTGGCGAACGGCCCATCCTGATCGTCGACGACGACCATGCCTTGCGCAACACGCTGGTCGAACAGCTGCAGGTGGACGGGGAGTTCCACGCGCTCGAGGCGGACTCCATCGCTGACGCCGGCGGCAAGCTCGACGGGACGGCTTCGCGGTTCGACGCCCTGATCCTCGATGTCGGCCTGCCCGACGGCGACGGCCGCGATTTCTGCGCCGACCTCCGAAGGCGCGGCATGCGGATGCCGATCATCATGCTCACCGGCTCGGATGACGAGGCCGACGTCGTGCGTGGCCTCGACGCGGGCGCCAACGACTACGTCGCCAAACCCTTCCGGATCGCCGAACTGCTCGCCCGGCTTCGCGCGCAGATGCGGATCTTCGAGAACAGCGAGGACGCGGTCTTCACCATCGGGCCCTACACGTTCCGCCCCTCGGCCAAGCTCCTGCAGGAGGCGGTTCGCAACCGCAGGATACGCCTGACCGAGAAGGAGGCGGCGATCCTGAAGTTCCTGTATCGCGCCGGTACCAGGCCGGTGCCGCGTCAGGTCCTGCTCAACGAGGTCTGGGGCTACAACGCCGCCGTCACCACCCACACGCTCGAGACCCACATCTACCGGCTTCGCCAGAAGATCGAGCCCGATCCGGCCAATGCCTGCCTTCTCGTCACCGAGGGCGGCGGCTACCGGCTCGACCCGGTGGGCAACGGTGCCGAAGGCGACGGCGCGGCCGCCTGACCGGGATCAGGCGAACTCCGCCACCACCGGCACATGATCGGAGCCTGGCTGCCAGTCCCTGGCGTCGACCAGCACCTCATGCCGGGCGAGCGCGCCGACCAGGTCCGGGCTGACCCATACATGATCGAGCCGTCGCCCGCGGTTCGAGGCGCGCCAGTCCCGGTTCCGGTACGACCACCACGTGTAGAGCCGCTCGCTGGCCGGGACGAAATGGCGCACCGCATCGACGAAACCCACCTCGCGCCAGGCGTTCAACTTCGCCACCTCGACCGGCGTGTGGCTGACCACATCGAGCAGTTGCCTGTGGCTCCAGACGTCGGTCTCGAGCGGCGCGATATTGAGGTCGCCGACCAGCACCGTCCGCGCTCGGACGCCCGCGGCCGCGAAATGCAGCGCCGCCTCGTCGAGGAAGGCGAGCTTGTGCGCGAATTTCGGGTTCACCGCCGGGTCCGGCACATCGCCGCCGGCCGGCACATAGAAATCATGCAGCTCGACCGGGGACCCCGGTGCGTCCACCGTCACGTGCAGGTGCCGGCAATCGCCCCGCTCGCACCAGTCGGGAGAAGAGTGCACCGTCAGCGGATGACGCGACAGGATCGCGACCCCATTGTAGCTCTTCATTCCGCGCCGGGCGACGTGCCTGTACCCGAACGCTGCGATCTCCTCGCCCGGGAACAGTTCGTCGGGCACCTTCGTCTCCTGAAGGCAGATCACATCGGGCGACAGGGCGTCCGCCATGCGCTCGAGCAGCCCTAGCCGGAGACGAACCGAATTGATGTTCCAGGTCGCGATGCGCATGGGATCCCCCGACACGGGGCGCAACTCGCCGATCCCGGTCCTCGTGGCAAGCGGTCGATGATCGACGCGGCGGCTCTGCACCGCGACCTCCTCACGCTCGACAGCCACATCGACGTTCCCTGGCCGGACACGCCCGATCCCTCCATCGACGGGAAGCGGCGTGTCGACCTGCCGAAGATGCGTCGCGGCGGCCTCTGGGCCGGCTGCTTCGCCGCCTTCGTTCCGCAGGGTCCTCGCGACGAATCGGGCTTCGCGGCGGCAGGCGGGCGCGTCCGATCGCTCCTCGACACGATCGACGCGATGGCGGACGGCGAGCACGCCGAACTGACCGAGACCGCCGACGCGGTCCGCGCCGCCCGCGCCGCCGGACGCATCGCGATCATCCGCTGCATCGAGAACGGCCACGCGATGGGGACGGATCTGTCGTTGCTGGCCGCCTGGCGAGCCCGCGGCGTGCGCTACCTCACCCTGGTTCATAACGGCCATAATGCGCTCGCCGACAGCGCCAACCCGCGCGCCGATCTCGGCGACGCCGAGCGCCTGCATGACGGCCTGAGCGACCTCGGACGCGAGGCGGTGGGCGAGATGAACCGGGTCGGGATCGCCGTCGACGTCTCGCACCTGTCGCGCCAGGCGATGCTGCAGGCGGTCCAGGTCAGCGCGTGCCCGGTGGTCGCGACCCATTCCTGCGTGCACGCACTCTGTCCGCATCCGCGCAATCTCGACGACCTGCAGATCGACGCGCTGCGCGACACCGGCGGCCTGATCCAGATCACCGCCATGGCGTCCTTCCTGCGCCCGCGCGAGAAGGGGGCGGCGGCGAGCGTCGCCGACTTCGTCGACCATCTCGACCATGTCGTCGGACGCGCCGGCGCCGCCCATGTCGGCATCAGCTCCGACTTCGACGGCGGCGGCGGCATCGAGGGCTGGCAGAACGCCTCCGAGAGCGGCAACGTCACCGCCGAGCTGGTCCGACGCGGCTACGGACTGGCCGACATCGAGGCGTTCTGGGGCGGCAACTTCCTGCGCGTGATGGAGGCGGGACGGACGATCGAGCAGAGCTAGGCGAGGCGCTGCCCGACATTCTCCTTCAGGTCTCCTCCTCGCGGTCGCCCTCGACCTCGATGTCGGTCGAGATCGCGTCGTTGTCGTCGTCGAGGTCCTCGGCGCTCTCCATCACGTCGTCCTCGTCCTCGGCAGGCTCCTCGGCCTCCTCGGTCTCCACCTCGGGATCGACATCGTCCACCGGCAACGGCTTCTTGACCCGCTTCTCGTCGGCGAGATTGCCGGCCGGGCGGCGCGCGCGGGGTTGTTCGACGGGCTGCTCGGTGCTGCATTTGGGGCACACGGCAGGCGTTCGGCCCAGATCGTAGAAGCGCGTGCCGCACGAGACGCACACGCGTTTCATGCCGAGTTCTGGCTTGACCATCAACGATTGCCTTGCAATGCGGGGGCGCCCCGGTCGGGGCGTCGATCGGAAGGCGGCGGCCATGCCACCGCCGGTCCGCGCTGTCAAACCACTCGTCCGTCATGGTATCGGCCGGTGCCATGACCGGACCTCGACCGCTCACGATCCACGCCGCCGGCCCGCTTTCCGGGACCGTTCGCGTGCCGGGCGACAAGTCGATCAGCCATCGCGCGCTGATGTTCGCGTCGCTCGCCGTGGGCGAGACCCGCATCGACGGTCTGCTCGAAGGCGAGGACGTGCTGCGCACCGCCGCGGCGATGCGCGCGCTCGGCGCCACGATCGACCGGGACGGCGCCGCCTGGCTCGTCAGCGGCCGCGGCGTCGGCGGTCTCGCCGAACCCGAGGACGTGCTCGACATGGGCAACTCCGGCACCGCCGCGCGGCTGCTC
>CAXTUK010000172.1:0-5596 GCA_964247395.1 uncultured Acetobacteraceae bacterium | reverse complement strand
CCGACCGGCGCGCCTCGTCGATCCGCTCCCAGACCGGCTCGATGAACGGCGCGAGCTGCTCGCCGACCGCCAGCAGGTCAGCCAGCAGCGCGTCCTTGCGGAAGGTGTCCGCGCCCAACCCGGCCAGCAGCGTGTTGTGATGGAGCAGGATCTCGTCGAGCTTGGAATCCAGCGTCGCCGGCTCGGCGAGGTCGCACATCCTGATCGCCCGCCGCGCCACCTTGTCCTCGTAGGCAGGCCCGATCCCGCGCCCCGTCGTCCCGATCTTCCGCTCGCCGCGCGCCATCTCCCGCGCGCGATCGAGCGCCGCATGGAGCGGCAGGATCAGCGTCGCGTTCTCCGCGATCCGCAGATCGTGCGGCGTGACCGCCAGCCCCTGGCGATCGAGCCGCCCGATCTCGTCGAGCAGGGCCCGCGGATCGACGACCACGCCGTTGCCGATGATCCCGAGCTTGCCGCGAACCAGCCCGCTCGGCAGCAGCGACAGCTTGTAGATCTGGTTGCCCACCACCAGCGTGTGCCCAGCGTTGTGGCCGCCCTGGAACCTGACCACGATGTCCGCGCGGCTCGCCAGCCAGTCGACGATCTTTCCCTTGCCCTCGTCGCCCCATTGGGCGCCGATCACGGTCACGTTCGTCATGCGATCTCCGGCTCGAGTGCGGCGGCCTGGCCGTCCAGCAGCACGTGGGTGCAGCCAAGCCGCCGCGCCTCTTCGATCGGGGATGCGTCGTCGAGCCCCGCGACGGTGGCGAACCCCTCCCGGCGCAGCCCTTGCGCGATCGCAGGCGAGGTGCCGGAAGGCAGGAACACGCGAGGCCGTCTCGCCCGCACCGGCGCCGCCCGGAGCAGGGCCGCGGGGAACAGGGTCAGCCCGCACGCGGGCTCGCCGCCGTTGCCGCCGCCGTAGCGGCCGCCGCGTCCGAGCTCCTCGTGCCGGCCCGCGACATAGACCGTCATGCAGACGCCGGTGTGATAGCGCCAGCCGCGGAACTCCACCGGATCGATCGTCAGCATGACCCCGGGCGCGCGCGCCTCGATCGCGGCGACCGTCGACGCGAGCCGCCGGCACAGATCGCGCGCCTCTTCGGGCAGACGTGCCGCGTCCAGTGCCGCCAGCGCACGCGACGCCGGGCCCGCCGCGAGCAGCAATCCCTCGAGCGTCCCGGCCATCCGTCCGCCCAGCCGGCGCACCGCCGCGACGTCCTTCCTGTCGAGCGCGTGCAGCAACGGCTCGCGGTCGGCGATCCCGACGTCCGCCGCCTCGATCAAGGTCGGCGCCAGCGGCGGCATCGTCAGATCGAAGCTCGCCCGCGCCAATCCTGCCGCCGCGATCGCCTCGGCGCCGATCGCCACGATCTCCGCGTCCGCCTCCGGCCGGTCGACGCCGATCAGCTCGATCCCGGCCTGCGGGATCTGCCGGTCCGACGTCAGCTGTCCGCGGCGCAGCGTCACGCAAGCTCCGGCATAGGCCAGACGCAGCGGCCGCGGCGCGCCGGCGAGCCTGGTCGCCGCGATCCGCGCCACCTGCGGCGTCATGTCGGGCCTCAGTCCCATCGTCCGATGGGTATCCGGATCGATCATCCGGAACGTCGCTTCCGCCACCGCGGCCCCCGATCCGGACAGCAGCGTATCCTCGAACTCCAGCAACGGCGGCTCGACGCGCTCGTAGCCGTGGGCCGCGAACACGCCGCCGATCACCGAGACCGCTTCCGCCTCCGCCTCCGCCTCCGGCGGCAGCAGGTCTCGGAAACCCGACGGCAGCAAGGCGGCATTGCCGTTCAAGCGCGCTGCCTCGCGTCCGCCATCGCCCAGTCGAGCCAGGGCAGCACCGCCTCGAGGTCAGCCGTCTCTACCGTCGCCCCACCCCAGAGCCGGAACCCGGGCGGCGCGTCGCGATAGGACGCGACGTCGTAGCCGACTCCCGTGGTCTCGAGCGCCCGTGTCGCCGTCGCCACCAGCCGGCGCCGCATCGCGTCATCCCGCTCCCCGCCCATCCGCAGACAGATGGAGGTCGTGGACCGCGTCGCCGGATCGGTGGCGAGGAACGATGCCCACGCGGACCGCTCAACCCACGCCGCCACCGCCCTCAAATTCGCCTCGCTCCGGCCGATCAGCGCAGGCAGGCCGCCGATCGCCTCCGCCCAGCGCAGCCCGTCCAGCGCGTCGGCGACGCACAGCATCGATGGCGTGTTGATCGTGTCGCCGGCGAACACGCCCTCGATCAGGCCACCGCCCGACGTCAGCCTGAACACCTTCGGCAACCCGCGCGGCTTCTCCGACACCAGCCGCTCGCAGGCCGCCGGCGACAGCCCGATCATCCCATGCGCCGCTTCGCCGCCCAGCACCTTCTGCCACGACCAGGTCACCACATCCAGCCGGTCCCACGGCAGCGCCATCGCGAAGGCCGCCGACGTTGCGTCGCAGATCGCCAGGCCCGACCGGTCCCGCGCGATCCAGTCCCCGTCCGGCATCCGGACCCCCGACGTGGTGCCGTTCCAGGCTAACACCAGGTCGCGCGACCAGTCGACCGCGTGGAGATCGGGCAGCGATCCATATGGCGCGTCCAGCACACGCACCCCTGCCTTCGGCGAGAGCTCCTCGACGAGATCCAGCGCCCACGCTCGCGAGAAGCTCTCGAAGGCCAGCACGTCGACCCCGCGCCGGTCGCCGATCAGCGACCACATGGCGAGCTCGACCGCGCCCGTGTCGGACCCCGGCACGATCCCGAGCCGCCAGTCGGCCGGCATCCCGAGCATCGCCTTGGACCGTTCGATCACCTCGCCGAGCGCCGCCCGGCCCGGCGCCGAGCGATGGCTGCGCCCGACCAGCGCGCCTTCCAGCGCGGCCAGCGACCAGCCGGGACGCTTCGCGCACGGCCCGGACGAGAAGAATGGTCTGGCCGGTCTCAACTCCGGCATCGGAACGGCGAGCATGAACGGATCCAGAGGACGCGACTGGTGCGAGAGGGGGGATTCGAACCCCCATGCCTTGCGGCGGTCGATTTTGAGCCGACTACGTCTACCGTTCCGTCACTCTCGCCGAGAGACCCGAATAGCAGGAAGAAAAGGCTCTAGGCCAGGGGCTCCGCCCCTGGACCCCGCCGGGGCTAGACCCCGGACCCCTCGACGAGAACCTTTCCCGGGCGGACCAGCGTCGCCAGGTGGGCGGCGAGAACCTCGCACTGGCGTCTGATGTCTGGCACCGCTGTCATCTCCCAGAACTGGCCCTTGGTCACCGGGCCTACCGCGAACAAGCGCCGCGAGATCGCCCCCGCGCCGTCGATCGTCGCGCACGTGCCGGTCACGTCGAGCCCTAGGCGAAGCGGATCGGGCCGGACCACGCCGCGGCGCAACAGCGCACGCGCCAGTGGATGCCCGATCCGGTCGTAGTCCGCACCGGGTCCCGCGCAGTTCACCACCCGCGCAACCTCCAGCCCCTCCAGCACGTCGTCGCGTCCGCGCGCCCGGAACCTCGCCCGCACCGCGCCGTCGACGACCTCGAACGACCGCATCCGCCCGGCCCGGACCACCAGCTGTCCGCAGGTCCGCGCGCCCTCGATCCGATCGGCGACCAGCGGCGCCAGCCGGTGCCGATGGATGTCCCACCACGGCCGCATGTGCCGCAGGAACCGTCGCCGGTCGGCCGGAGCCATCGCCTGCCAGACATCCGTCGTGAACGGCCGCAGCGCGTCGACCGCCGGGTGCCAGTCCCCGCCCGCATCCACCATCCCCCGCGTCTCCCGGCGAAGCAGGCGAGACAACGCGGTGATCGATGTCGGGTACGACAACGGTTCGGCCGGCCTCGCGCCGGCATGCGCCCCATGCCGATGCGGCAGCAGGCCGCGACGCGAGATCGCGTGGATCCGACCGGTATGACCCGAATCGAGCAGCGTCACCACCGCGTCCACCGTCGTCAGACCCGTGCCGATCAGCAGCACCGGATCCGACGGACTCAATCCCGCCAGCGCGTCCGCCGCCCACGGGTCGGCCCGATAGAACACGCTGTCGTAGAATTCGGGCGTCCGCACCGCCGGCGGTTCCGGCGGGAAGTTCCCCATCGCCAGCACTACCATGTCCGCCTCCAGCGTCCGGTCGCGGTCGAGGCGAAGCCGCATCCGACGATGCTCCGCGTCGACATCGCGCACGTCGCCGCGCACCAGGTCCAGCCGGTCGCCGAGCTCCGGGCGCTTGAGCTCCTCGTTCAGCAGATGCCGCACATAGGCGCCGAAATCGCGCCGTGGCACGAACGTGTCCGCCTGCGGACAGGGGCCGCACACGTCGCCGCCCATCGTGTCATGCTGCCGGCGCAGCCAGGCGATGAAATCGTCCGGCCGGTCATGGAACGCGCTCATCCGGCCCGCCGGCACGTTCAACAGGTGGCTCGCGTTGCCGGTGCCGTAGGCTTGCCCCTTGCCGAACTGCGCGTTGCGTTCGATCAGCGCGATCCGGGTCCAGGCCGGGCTGCGACGCAGCAGATGCAGGGCGACGAGGGTGCCGCTGAATCCGGCGCCCACGATTGCGATCGTCGCCGACAACGGCGGCGCTCCTAGAGCCGCGCCCGGCGGTGCACTCCCGGCTCGCCCGCCGCGGTCGCCGCCTCGACGAAAAGCGCCAGGGCCTCGGCGCACGCCGCCACCGGCCGCGACGCGGTTCCGATGGTGAACGCCGGGTTCTCCGGCGCCTCGTAGCCGCCGTCGACGCCGGTGAATCCGGGCAGCTTGGCGGCGCGCGCCGCCGCGGAATGCCCCTTCGGTTCGCGCGCCGCGCAGACCGACGCATCGGCGGCCACGAAGACCTCCCGGAACGTCGGACCCACGATCTCGCGCGCCATCGCCCGTTGCGACGCCAAGGGCGAGATCAGCGCCACCAGCACCACCAGCCCGGCATCCGCCATCAGCCGCGCCACCAAGGCGGTCCTGCGGATGTTCTCCGTCCGGTCCGCGTCCGAGAACCCCAGATCGCTGTTCAGGCGCGCCCGCAGCGTGTCGCCGTCGAGCACCATCACGTCCGAGCCGCGCGAGAACAGCAGGCTCTCCGTCGCCCGCGCCAGCGTGCTCTTCCCCGCGCCAGGCAGGCCCGTCATCCAGAACACCCCGCCCGAATGGCCTCGGGCCCGCGCCCGATCCAGCGGCGTGACCGAACTGTCGACCGGATGGATCGCGTGCGCGCCGTCGATCTCGGCCGCTCCGAGCAGCGGCACGCCGCCGACGATCCGTCCATAGGCATCGACCAGCACGCCACGGCCGCCGCGAGCACCCGGCTCGAACGGGTCGAACAGGATCCCCTGCGGCGCCGCCAGCACCACCTCGGCGAAGCCTCGGGGGCCGATTGCTCGCTCAGATCGCCGACCTGCACCACGTTCTCGATCGCAGCCACCGTGACCGCGTACTCCGCCGTCGCCAGCCGCAGCCGGAACGCCTCGCCCAGCCGCAGCGTCTCGCCGTGCAACCAGAACAGGCGCGCGCGCACCCGCGACGCCTTGAGCGGCCGCTCGCCCGGCCGGAAGATCATGTCGCCGCGTTCGACGGCGATGTCGGGCTCGAGCACGATCGCCGCCGACTCGCCGGCCCGCAACTCGGTGCGCGCCGGCGCCGACC
>CAXTUK010000171.1:5375-5616 GCA_964247395.1 uncultured Acetobacteraceae bacterium | reverse complement strand
TCGCAGGATCCGCCGGGCCGAGCAGCAGTCCGAGGTCCGACGGATTGATCGGCGCCGCCTCGACCCGGACCACCACCTCGCCCGCCGCCGGCTCCGCGAGCGCCCTCTCGTCCAGCCGCAGTTCCAGCCTGCCGTCCGACGTGATCGTCGAGCGCAACTCGAGTCCGACCAGCCCCGCCGTCACCGTGAACCCGCCGGCGAGCAGCGCGACGAGCCCCCCGGGTGGCTCGGTCAAGTCAGC
>CAXTUK010000171.1:2890-5365 GCA_964247395.1 uncultured Acetobacteraceae bacterium | reverse complement strand
GGGGGGGCGCGGCCAAGCCCCCGCGGGGGGCCGGCCCGCCCCCCCCACCCCCGGCCTTACTCAGTGTTGCCGGTGCAGGCGGTGCTGCCACACGCTGTGGATCTGGGCCTTGGTGCGGTGTATCGGCGGCGGCGTGGGGGTCGTCGAGACGGCCTTCTGCGGTTCCGGGCCGGCGCGTCCGATCGCCGCCTCGCACGCCTTGCTCTTCCCCACGCCGAACTGGATCGTCGGCAGGATCGCCAGCGGGAACGCCACGATGCCGAGCGCCACCGTCGCGGCACCCCTGCCGATGATCTCGGCGCCAGGCAGGATCGACGGCTTCGACAGCGTGCCGCCGATCCGGATCGCGCCGGGAAACGAGCCGACGCTGAAACCCGTCGAACGGGTGGTGAGCGCATAGTCGACCGTGTCGTTCCTGAAGTCGACATTGCCCGACCCGGTCGTCCTGGCCTCTCCCGTCTGCAGCACGAACAGCCGCGTGTCGAGCACGCCGTCATGCAACGGCATCGCCGCGACGAAGCAGTCGACATTGGTGCGGTTCGGCACTCCGAGCGCCGACAGCACCGCGTTCGAGAATTCCAGGCCGAGAATGTCGGGCAGCAGCGCTGAGATGTCGCCGCCGTCCCTCATGTAGAGTCCGACATTGCCGGTCCCGTGATCGACCAGGCCGGCGATCGAGTTTCCGGTGCCGTCCAGCGTCAACCCGCCGCCGACGATCCCCTTGCCATGGAACACGTGCGTCTTGTTCAGCAGGTGCGACAGGTCGACGTCCCTGACCTGCACGCCCGCGTCGGCCTTCACGTCGCGCCCGACCGGCTGCAGCCTCGCATGGCCCGCCAGTTCGCCATGGCCGACCCCGAAATCGATCTTCTTCAGATCGACCGTCCCGTTCTCGATCGTCATCAGCACGACGATGTTGTCGAGCGGGATGAACCTGCCTTCGATGTGGTCGCCCCGATACGCGAAATTGACGTCCATCGCATTCAGCTTCGGCAGGCTGAAGGGCGTCGTCGGCAGCACGTTCCCGGCACTCGCGGCGCCCGCCGTGCCCCGGTGCGCGCTGTCGGTCGCCTTGTGCGCCGCCTTGTTCTCGGCCGGATGCCCGGGCTTGGCGCCGATGAAGCCGCCGAGATCGACGAGATTGACCTCGTGCGAGTGCAGGTTGGCGTCCAGATGCGGCGGCGTCTCGTGCGGGTCGACCGCGATCGTGCCGCCGAGGTCGCTGGTCCCCAGCCTGCCCTCGAAATCCCGGAACACGATCCGGGCCTTGGTGTAGTCCAGATGCCCGGCGATCCGGTAGGGCGGCGTGCTCGGGATCGGCACGCCGGTCAGTGCATAGAGCTGCCCCATGTCCTGCCCCTGGAACACCAGCCGCAGGTTGGCGCCCGAGAACTTCAGCGGATCCTGCACCGTGCCCACCAGCGAGACATGCGTCGCCCCGTTCGCGACCTGCATGTCGATCGGGTAGGGCGTCTTCGCGTCGCGCAGCGTCAGCAGCGCGCCCGCCACCAGGTGCCCGTCGATCGGTGCTGCCGCGTAGGTGCCGTGCGCCGCCACCACGATCCGGTCCTTCGTCGCGTCGGCGGCATCCTGCGTCGTGTGCACGTCCAGCTGGAACTTCGCCTTCAGCTTGGCCATCGCGACGTCGATCCGGCTGTCCTCGATGCTGAGCACGCCGATCTTCGGGCTCGGGCCCGGCTTGCTCGGCGTCTTCGACGGCTCCATGAACTTGAAGGTGTAGTTGTTGGAGTTGTCGGCCCGCGAGATGATGTCCGCGTTCGCGTGATCGACATCGATCCGTGGCACCACCAGCCCGTGCCCGCCGATGTAGTCCAGCACGCCCAACGCGACCGTCAGATGCCGGACATCGGCGACGTCGGGCTCCGACGCGAACGCCTCCGGCTCCGCCACCTTCACGTCATCGAGCGTCACCCTCGTCACCCGCCCGAGATGCACGTGCAGATGCGCCGCCGTGACCTTCCGCCCCAGCGCAGCGCTCGCCTGGCGGTCGACGATCGGAAGGAACCAGTCCCAGTTCCAGAACACGATCAGGAGGATGACGGCCAGCACCAACGTGCCGAGGCCGCCGAGAAAGAAGCGGCGTCGCCGCGGATGACCTGCCAAACCGGGACTCTCTTCCTTTGCTGAAGGAACGCCCGAAGGCTCCGAGGGGTTTCTCTCAGGCCACCTTCACCGCCGTCCTGACCGAATTGGCGATGAAGCAGCGCTCGTGGGCCTCGTGGTGCAACCCGTCGAGCACTCCCTGCTCCGGCGCCCGACCGACCCAATCGATCCGTGGATGCAGCACCACGCTCGTCAGCGCCTGCCGGCCCGGCGCGATCTCGCTCATCATCCCTTCCGCATGGTCCCGATAGGCGGAGACCACGAAGCCGTGCGTCCGCGCGACGTCCAGGAACCAGAGCATGTGGCAGTTCGACAGGGCCGCGACCAGCATCTCCTCCGGATCCACCGCCG
>CAXTUK010000171.1:0-2790 GCA_964247395.1 uncultured Acetobacteraceae bacterium | reverse complement strand
GCCGCGTGGATCGTCATCGGTGGCACTGTTCGTTTCGATTGCCTGAAACTAGGATCATGGCCGAAGGTGTCCCGCGTCACCTTCCGCCCTCGGTCCCGAAAACATCCGTGGAGTTGCAGATGTCAGGTTCATACGCCAACGACCTCTTCAGCGAGCCCGCTCGCTCCTGGGACATCCTCGAACAGCAGCGATACCGCCTGTCCGAGCGGATCGAGGCGCTGTCCGCCGCCGAGCTCAACGCCAGGCCGCTCGACATCATCGCCGACGATCTCTGCCAGCGCTATTCGCTCGACGTTCCGGTCCTGCACGAGGAGGCCGCGACCGCCAGCCAGGAGGAGCTCGACCTCGATCTCGGCCGCCGTTTCATCCTCGGCCAGCCGCGCATCGTCCGCGGCCTGCGCGTGACCATCGCCGTTCCCTTCACCGGCGACCGCCGCCTGTTCGATCTTCGCCCCGACACCTATGAGGATCTCCGCGCGCCCAAGGGCATGGTGGTCGGCAACGCCGTCGTCTTCGCCATCGAAGGCGCCAGGCTCACCGCCGAGGAGGTGAGGGCGGACTACGACGTCTGGCTGGAACTCGTCAGGCGCAATCTCGAGGCGCACCGCGCCAGGCTCGGCGGCTTCAACGAACAGCTCCGGCTCTTCGTCACCACCGGCATCAACGAGCGGATCGAGCGGCTGCGCGAGCATGCCGACCTGATCAGCAGGCTCGGGCTGCAGACCGCGGCCTGATGGGCCACGCCTTCGTCACCGTCGACGTCTTCACCGATCGTCGTTTCGGCGGCAACCCGCTGGCCGTCTTCCCCGACGCCAGCGGCTTGTCGGACGCCGAGATGCAGGCTCTCGCCGCCGAGTTCGAATGTAGCGAGACCGCCTTCACGCCCGGAGAAGCGCCGTGAGCGACGACCTGCCCGAGCGCCCGAAGACGCGCCTGAACATCCTGCCCCTCGACGAGCTCGGCATCGCCGAACTCCGATCCTACATCGCCGAGCTGCGCACCGAGATCGCCCGCGCCGAAGCCGTCATCGACCGCAAGCAGGCCCATCGCGGCGCCGCCGACCTCGTCTTCGGCCGGCCGCAGAGCGAATAAGGCGAGGGTCTCAGCAGGGATCGAGCACGTGGATCGCCCGGCTCACCAGCATCTCGCCGACCTGCTTGCCATAGGCGCGCATGTGCGGCGCCTTCGCATGCGCGGCCAGCGCCTCCGGCCCGCTCCATTTCTCGATGACCACGAACTTGTCCGGCCCGAGACTGTCCTCGGTGCCGGCCGCGTCGATCGCCGGCCCGTATTCGATGCAGCCCTCCTCGGCGCGCACCGTCGGCAGCATCGCCCGGAACTCCGACAGCACCGCGTCGCGCTGTCCCGGCTTGGTGGTGATGATGGCAACCACATGGATCATGGCCTGTTTCCCCTATCGAAGCTCCCGCATCCCGCCCCATCCGGCGCGCGACGGCAAGCCCCGCCCCTGGAGGACATCATGCACAGGATCGCAGCCCCGCTCGGCGCCGCGCTGACACTCGGCTCGGCCGCGGGGGGCGCCCCCCCCCCCCCCCCCCCCCCCCAGCGGCCCCCCCCCCCCCCCCCCCCCCCCCCCCGCCCCCCCAACCCACCGCCCCGTTCGGAACCACCACCGACGGCAAGCCGGTCAGCCTCACCACCATGACCGCCAAGGGCGGCCTGACGATCAAGTTCATGAGCTATGGCGGCATCATCACCCAGATCCTGGCACCCGACCGTAGCTTCCATCTGGCCGACGTCGTGCTCGGCTTCCCCACCCTCGACGGCTACGAGACGAAGAGCGCACAGGGCGGTCTCTATTTCGGCGCACTCGTCGGCCGCTACGCCAACCGCATCGCCAAGGGGCACTTCACCCTCGACGGTCACGACTACTCGCTCGCGATCAACAATCCGCCCAACGCCCTGCACGGCGGATTGAAGGGCTTCGACAAGCAGGTCTGGGACGTCAAGCCCGGCGCCGCCTCCGGCCGTTCCGTCAGCGCCACGCTGACCCTCACCAGCCCCGACGGCGACCAGGGCTATCCCGGCACGCTGAAGGTCGCCGTCACCTACTCGCTTTCCGATGCGGACAGCTTCACCATCCACTACGTCGCCACCACCGACAAGGACACCGTGCTCAACCTCACCAACCACTCGTACTTCAACCTGCGCGGCGTCGGCGCCCACGACGGGGTCTTCGACCAGGTGCTCACCGTCAACGCCGACCAGTACACGCCCACCGACGCCAACTCGATCCCGCTCGGCCGGAACGCGCCGGTCGCCGGCACCCCGTTCGATTTCCGCCGCCCGACCGCGATCGGCGCCCATATCCGTGACGACGACGTCCAGCTCCTCCAGGCCCAGGGCTACGACCACAACTGGGTCGTCGACGGCAAGCCGGGCGCGCTGACCCTGGCCGCCCGCCTGTTCGATCCCAACAGCGGCCGCACGCTGACCTGCCTGACCACCCAGCCGGGCGTGCAGATCTACACCGGCAACTTCCTCAAGGGCATCTACGCCGGCCAGGGCGGCATCTACCGCCAGACCGACGGCGTCACCTTCGAGACCCAGCACTTCCCCGACAGTCCCAACCACCCGAACTTCCCGACCACCGAGCTCAAGCCCGGCCAGACCTTCGACCAGACCACCGTCTTCAGGTTCGCGGTCGAGCACTGAGGCGCTTCCGGCAGGGGTGCGTTGGCGTCGATCATGACCATCCGCCTCGGCGTCAACCCGATCGGCTGGTCGAACGACGACATGCAGGAACTCGGCGGCGACACGCCGCTCGAG
>CAXTUK010000170.1:0-5626 GCA_964247395.1 uncultured Acetobacteraceae bacterium | reverse complement strand
GCATCTCCGGCGCGGCGACTGCATCGTGGTTTCGCCGGACGGGAACACGTAGGGCCGATCTCGATGCTCAGCTGGTCGTCTGGACGCGCAATCCGCCGACGCGGCTGACAGCGGTCACCGCGACTTCGGCGCCGACGCGCTTGAGCTGGACCGTGACGCGCGCTTCGCCGATGGCGAGATTGTGCAAAGTCATCTCGTCGATGAACGGCGGCAGGCGCGGCCTGTCGAAGTGCACCGTGCGGGCGGCCGGCTCGAAACGTATCCCGAGCGTCGATTGCACGAGCGCCGGCAGCGTCGTCGCGGCCCAGGCCTGCGGCGAGCAGGCAACCGGGTAGCGCACGGGACCCAGCCCGCGCTCGCGGGAGAAGCCGCAGAACAGTTCGGGCAGCCGGCGCTGATCGATGTGGAAGGCGGTGTCGAACAGTCCGGTGAACAGGCGCTCGGCCTCGTCCTTCAGCGAAAGGTCCGAGAAGCCGAGCGCGATCAGCGCGTTGTCGTGCGGCCAGACCGAGCCGTTGTGATAGGCCATCGGGTTGTAGCGGGCCTCTCCGGCGGCGATGGTGCGGATGCCCCATCCCGAGAAGAAGTTGCGGCTCATCAGCCCTCGCGCGACGCGCAGGCAGCGGTCCTCGCGTGCGATCCCGGTCATCAGCAGGTGGCCGGCGTTCGAGCTCCTGACCCGGCAGGGCCGCTTGCGCCCGTCCAGCGCGAGGGCATAGGTGTCGATCTCCTCGCACCAGAACGTGTCCTCGAAGGCGGCGCGCAGCCGGGCGGCCTGCGCCTGCAGCTGCTCCGAGCGTTCGACGTGGCCCAGCGCGCGCGCCATGCCGGACGCCAGCATCTTGGCCGCGAACACGTAGCCCTGCACTTCGACCAGCGCGATCGGGCCATCGGCGAGCGCGCCGTCGGCATGGAAGATGCTGTCGAAACTGTCCTTCCAGCCCTGGTTGAGCAGACCGTCGGCGTTACGCCGCCCATACTCGATGAAGCCGTCGCCATCGCGGTCGCCGTAGGTATCGATCCAGGCGAGTGCTGCCTCGACATGCGGCCAGAGCGAGCGGGCCGCTTCGAGGTCGCCGGTTCGCTGGTAGTGCAGCCCGGCGAGCCAGACGAACAGCGGGGTGCTGTCGACCGATCCGTAGTAGTGCCGGAACGGCACTTCGCCCAGTTCCGCCATCTCGCCGTGGCGGACCTCGTGCAGGATCTTGCCCGGCTCGGCGTCTGCCGCGTCGTCGATCTCGCTCGCCTGGTGGCGCGCGAGGTAGAGCAGGACGCCGCGCGCGATGGCGGGATCGAGCCACAGCGTGTGCATCGCGCTGACCAGCGCGTCGCGGCCGAAGGCGGTGCTGTACCAGGGCACGCCCGCGTAGGGGTACGGACCAGTCTCCTTGTCGGTGACCAGCATGTAGAGATCGCAGATCGAGCGCCGGATCGCCTCGTTGAACGTCTCGTTGGAGGTCTCGATGGCGGTCGCGCGCGCCGACGAGAGCCTCAGCGCGCGACGTGCCTCGACGAGCGAGAAGAGGAAGGCCTGGGACGCCGACTGCTCCGCCGGTGCCGGGTCGCAGGCGATCTCGATGTTGAGGATGGCGCGCTTCTGCGGCGCCAGGGTGAAGCGGAACGTGGCACGATCGGCGGCCATCGAGGCGGGCGTCGGCGAGAACCGCAGGCGGGTCGTGCGCCGCCGGTCGTCAAGCCCGCGGTAGCCTAACACGGCGGCATCGATCCCGACTTCCGGGGCCATCCGGTCGCCGTGCCGGTTGCGCCGCATGCCACGTGCTTCGAACAGATCGGCGAAGTCCGCGTCGAAGCCGATGACGATCTCGATGTCCTGCGGGCGATCGGAGAAGTTGCGCACCAGGATCCGTTCATGACAGGCGCTGCCGTGGATGAAGCGGGACCGGCGCAGATGGATCGTGTCGTGCGCCAACGCGAGGCCGCCGCTGGTGTCGAAGAAATCCGGATTGGTCAGGTCGCAGGTCAGGGTGGCGTTGTTGTCCCGTATCGTCGAGCTCAGCAGGATCGGCGCCTCGCCGTTCATCCTGAGATCGAGCGACGAGAGATGGCGCGTGTCGAGATGATACAGTCCATCGGCGATGCCCGGACCGGCGAGGATGTTCCCGTTCTGGTCGAACACGCCGAACGTGTCGCCGCTCTTGAGCGAATGCAGACGCCGCTCGCCGAGCGAGGACGCCGCACCGACGGCATAGGCGTGCTGTGTGGCGCCGTCGTCCATCTCGCACGCTCCACGGTGGGGCCCGGCAGAACTGTGCCATGCGCACGCCGGACGCAAGCCCCGCGAACGGATCGGCGCCTCGCGCGAACCCCGACCGGTGCCGCCGCGTTGCCTCGCCGTTAGGGGTCCGACAACATGGCAGAACGGCCGATCTGGCGCGGGCAGTTGAGGTTGGCGCTGGTGAGCTGTCCGGTGTCGCTGCACACGGTGCACCGATCGTCGAGAGGGCTGCACTTCCATTTCATCAATCCGGGCACCGGCAACCGGGTGCGGATGGTGACGCTCGACGCCGAGACCGACGAGGAGCTGCAGCGCGGCGACCTCAAACGCGGCTTCGAGTTCGAGCGTGATCGGTATGTCGTGCTCGAGGAGGAGGATTTCGAGGCGGCGCGCGTCGAGAGCTCGTCGCTCCTGGTGATCGACAAGTTCGTCCCCGCGGGCGAGATCGACCCGATCTACTACGACACCAGCTACTACGTGGCGCCGGACGGCGATGCGAAGTCGGGCAATGACGTCTATGCGGTGCTGCGCGACGCGATCGCCCGGACCGGCCGGGTCGCGTTGTCCCGCCTGGTGATCTCGGGTCGCGAACGGCCGGTGGCGCTGCATCCGCTCGGACCTGGACTGGTGCTGCACACGCTGTACCAGACGCGCGACATCGCCGATCCGACGGCGGTGTTCGGCGCGATCCCCAGCGCCAAGCCGGCATCCGACATGATCTCGCTCGCCAGCCAGCTGATCGAACGGCAGGCAGGGCATTTCGCGCCCGACGACGTCGAGGACCGCTACGAGACGCGGCTGCGCGAGGTGATCGACGCCAGGGTCGCCGGCGAGGATCCCGAACCGCCGCCCGAACGGGCCGACGGTGGCGGCAAGGTCGTCGACCTGATGGCGGCGCTGCGGCGGAGCCTGGGACAGGACGCGCCGGCGAAGCGACCGGCGGCGCAGAAGGCAATCGCCCAGAAGGTCGGCGCCCAGAAGGCCGGCGCCCAGAAGGCCGGCGCCAAGCAGGCCGGCGCCAAGCAGGCCGGCGCCAAGAAGCCGGTGACGGCGGTCGCCGAGGCGCGTGCGCCGGCGGGCGCGAGAAAGCGCGCCTGACCTGTTCGGGACGGCGACCAGCCGCTAATGAACCGCGACATTCTCGAGGGATCTCTCATGGCGGTGCGCGACGACTTCAAGGTGGCCGATCTCGGCCTGGCTGGGTGGGGCCGCAAGGAGGTCTCGATGGCCGAGGACGAGATGCCCGGCCTGATGGCGCTGCGCGCCGACCATGATGCGGCGAAGAAGCTGGCCGGCGCGAGGATCGCTGGCTGTCTGCACATGACGATCCAGACCGCGGTGCTGATCGAGACCCTGACGGCGCTCGGCGCCACGGTCCGCTGGTCGTCGTGCAACATCTTCTCGACCCAGGATCATGCCGCCGCCGCGGTCGCGGAGGCCGGCATCCCGGTGTTCGCCTGGAAGGGTCTGAGCGAGGACGAGTTCTGGTGGTGCATCGAACAGACGGTCCGCGGGCCGGATGGCTGGACGCCGAACATGATCCTCGACGACGGCGGCGACCTGACCAAGCTGATGCACGACAAGTATCCGGAGTTGCTCGCCGACGTGCGCGGCATCTCGGAGGAGACCACCACCGGCGTGCACCGCCTGCGCGACATGGCGCGCGCCGGCACGCTCCTGGTGCCCGCGATCAACGTTAACGACAGCGTGACGAAGTCGAAGTTCGACAATTTGTATGGCTGCCGCGAGAGCCTGGTGGACGGCATCCGGCGCGGCACCGACGTGATGATGGCGGGCAAGATCGCGGTCGTCGCCGGCTTCGGCGATGTCGGCAAGGGATCGGCCGCCAGCCTGCGCAACGCCGGCTGCCGCGTGGTGGTGACCGAAGCGGACCCGATCTGCGCGCTGCAGGCGGCGATGGAGGGCTACGAGGTGGTGACGATGGAGAATGCCGCACCACGCGGCGACATCTTCGTCACCGCGACCGGCAATGTCGACGTGATCACGATCGAGCACATGCGGGCGATGAAGCACCGCGCCGTCGTCTGCAACATCGGTCATTTCGACAGCGAGATCCAGATCGAGGCGTTGCGCAACTACACCTGGATCAACGTCAAGCCGCAGGTCGACGAGGTGGTGTTCCCCGACGGCAAGCGCCTGATCGTGCTTTCGGAAGGCAGGCTGGTCAATCTCGGCAATGCGACCGGTCATCCGAGCTTCGTGATGTCGGCATCGTTCACCAACCAGACGCTGGCGCAGATCGAGCTGTGGACCGCGCCGGCCGGGAAGTACGAGCGTCAGGTCTATGTGCTGCCCAAGCATCTGGACGAGAGGGTGGCCGCGCTGCATCTGGCCAAGGTCGGCGCCGAGCTGACGATATTGAGCAGCAAGCAGGCGGAATATATCGGGGTCGGCGCCAACGGACCGTTCAAGCACGAGCTCTACAGATACTGACCGGCGGTATCGAGCAAGGGAGGCCGGCCCGGCCGTTCGCGCTTACTCTTGACAGTTCGGACACGATTTCAACATTACGACACTGGAACACTTCTACATGATCTGGACATGATTTTGCTGCACTGCGCAACAGTTTCACTGCAAGATGACTTGCGGACCGGGGGAAAACACGCGTAGATCATGCCGCGGCAGCAGATCGTGTCAGGTCGGGAGCATGCGTGAGGATCATTCTCGAGCCGCGAACGGACGCCCTGCGGCAAGCTCTCGCCGCCTGCGGCGAGGCGTGCGCGGCGGACCTGGCATTCCTCGAAGCCTGGGAGGCCGATCCTTCACCGGGACCGGGCGCGGCTCTGCGGGTTGCCCAGATTCGCCGGGCGAACCCCACGCTGGCCGCCGCTATCAGGGCCGAGCTTGCCGCCTTGCGCCGTCCGGCGCCCGGGTCGTCGGATGTTCTGCGCACCCTCAAGGACGGAGGTGAGTTCACACGCTGTTAACTTTCGCGTGTTTGTCTTTCTTCCGCCATGATCGCGTCCAAGGTTATATCCCTGGCCGTGGCATCGGCCAAGGGAGACACTGACATGCGTCGATCGATGATCGCGCTCACCGTCGCGGCCGTGTCGATGACGGCCTCTGCATCGGCTTTCGCTTGGGGACACGGCGGAGGCTATGGCGGCTTCCACGGCGGATATGGCGGGTACCATGGGGGTTACGGGGGCTATCACGGCGGATATGGCTATCGCGGCGGCTTCTACCGCGGCGGATACGGGTTCGGGGGCTTCGGTCTCGGCTTGGCGACCGGCGCGCTCGTCGGTGGCTTGGCAGCGACGAGCGCCTACGGGTACGGCTATCCGGGCTACGGCTATACCAACGGCTACGGCTACGGCTACGGCTACGGATACCCCGCGCCGGTCTACGCGGCCCCTCCGCCGGTGGTGT
>CAXTUK010000169.1:0-5627 GCA_964247395.1 uncultured Acetobacteraceae bacterium | reverse complement strand
TCGCCTTCTGCCGAAGCGACTGGATGCGGGTCGGCAGCCGCAGCGTGGTGGGCCACGCCGCCATCGACCTGGACGATCGCACCAGCCTGCGCATCGGCGAGCACGCCTATCCGATCGCGGGCAATTTCCCGCTGTCGCGCCACCGTCTCGGACGACGCAACCTGCTGCACCGCGCCGAATGGATCATCGACGAGTTCGTCGCCTTCCGCCCGCTCGTCTATTTCGTGCTGATGGGCGCCGGCGCCTATGCCGACCAGCTGCGTCTCGCGACCTCCAGCCTGGTCGAGTTCGGCCGCTACGACGGCGCCGTCCTGGTCATCACCGACCGCGACCGCGCCTTCGTCGAGGCGCTGCTGCCCGCGGCGCTGCAGCAGCGCCTGTCGGTCCTGCACGTCGCCAGCAGCGGCAAGATCGACGCCGTGCTCGCCCGTCTCATGCTCGGCGAGCACGAGGGTGCGGCCGACCACGCCCCGATCCTCTACGTCGACACCGACGTGGTGTTCGACCGTCCGCTCCAGCCCGTGCTCGAGGCGGCGCTCCTGTCGGGCCGGATGAGCGCGCAGTCCGAACCCTGGAACGAACTTCCCGGCTCGGACGCGGCCGGCGGCGACCTGTTCAAGGCCGATCCGATCCCGTTCCGCGACCGGATCGGCTTCAACGCCGGCATCTGGTCGATGCCGGGGGGTCCCGACAGCATCCAGATCGTGGACGCGATCCGCCGGTCGGTCAGCCGCTACCTGCACGCCCATGGCCGCGAATCGCTGCCCTGGCTGGACCAGGCGATGGGCAACTACGTGCTCCGCAAGCTCGACGCGTTCGACGCCGCCCTGGTCACCGGCGCCACCCGTCTCTGCCAGGCCTACGAGCCGCTCGATGCGAGCACGCCGACGGGTTTCGTTCATTTCTGGCCGGTCTCGGCGAGCGCCGGCGACAGGGCCGAGGCGATGCGAGGCTACCTCGATCGCCTGCGTCTCGAAGCGGGCCGGGGGAGCGCCTGCTGATCCGCAAATCGTTCCCGCATCCGCATCCACGTCCGTTCTGCCGCCGTAATCCGTCCAGCCCGTGGAGGCGGACATGGATTTCGACGGCACCACCACCACCGACGAACCCTGGGCGTTGTCGCCTGACTCGAAGGAACTGATCGCCACCCGCACCGACGAGAGCCTCGCCGACGGTTTCGATGCCGGCTTCACGTCGGGCCTGCGCGAGGCCGAGAGGCTGGCGCTCGGCCGCGCCGTGGCCAGGCTCGTCCAGGCCGGCCTGACAGAGCCCGACGCCAGGCAATCCCTCTCGATCAGGTTCTAGACCGCTCCCGCCATCGCCGGGGTCGCGTGGTCAATAGACGACGACGGAGCGGATGCTCTCGCCCGCGTGCATCAGATCGAAGCCTCGATTGATCTCGTCGAGCGAGAGCACGTGGGTGATCATCGGATCGATCTCGATCCTGTTGTTCATGTACCAGTCGACGATCCTCGGAACGTCGGTGCGGCCACGCGCGCCGCCGAAGGCGGAGCCCTTCCACACGCGTCCCGTCACCAGCTGGAACGGACGCGTGCTGATCTCCTTGCCGGCTTGCGCCACACCGATCACCACGCTGACGCCCCAGCCGCGGTGGCAGGCCTCCAGCGCCTGGCGCATCACCGTCGTGTTGCCGGTGCAATCGAAGGTGTAGTCCGCGCCGCCGTCGGTCAGTGCCACCAGATGCTGGACGATGTCGCCTGCAACGTCCTTCGGATTGACGAAATCGGTCATCCCGAAGCGACGTCCCCATTCCTCCTTGCCCGCGTTGACGTCGACGCCGATGATCCTGGCTGCGCCGACCATTCTCGCGCCCTGGATCACGTTCAGGCCGATCCCGCCCAGTCCGAACACGACGACGTTGGCGCCCGGCTCAACACCCGCCGTGTTGACCACCGCGCCGACACCCGTCGTCACCCCGCAGCCGATATAGCAGGAGGTTCGGAACGGCGCGTCCTCGCGTATCCTCGCCACCGCGATCTCCGGCAGCACGATGAAGTTCGAGAACGTCGAGCAGCCCATGTAGTGGAAGACCGGCTGGCCCTTGCAGGCGAAGCGCGTCGTGCTGTCGGGCATCAGGCCCTTGCCTTGCGTGACGCGGATGGCGGTGCAGAGATTGGTCTTTCCCGACAGGCAGCTCTTGCACTGGCGGCACTCCGGCGTGTAGAGCGGGATGACATGGTCGTCGGGCTTGACCGACGCGACGCCCGCGCCGACCTCGCGCACGATGCCGGCTCCCTCGTGACCCAGCACGCAGGGGAACAAACCCTCGGAGTCGAATCCGTCCAGCGTATAGGCGTCCGTGTGGCAGATGCCGGTCGCCATGATCTCGACCAGCACTTCGCCCGATTTCGGACCTTCGAGGTCCAGCTCGACGATGTCGAGCGGCGCCTTCGCCTCGAACGCCACCGCGGCACGCGTCTTCATCCCTGACCTCCGGTCTTCGCGCGCGACTGTCGATCAAGAGGGTTGGCGCGCCCGGAAAGACTCGAACTTCCAACCCCCAGATTCGTAGTCTGGTGCTCTATCCAATTGAGCTACGGGCGCCAGGCGGCGGCATGTAGACCAACGCCCCCCCGACCGCAAGTACGCGCCGGGCTCAGTGGCGCAGCGGCCGGATCACCTGCACCTGGTCGAGATGCAGATACTCCTCCCCCGGCAGCTCGAGCCTGACGAAACGCGCCGACGCGCCGACGGGCACCACCAGGGGCCGCCCGTCCGCGCCGCCGAACGACGGCCCCGAATGCCGCCCCGCCTCGCGCCAGTCGCGCAGATCGTCCGACACCAGCACCGCCAGCCCGTCCGCCCGCCAGCGCACGTCCATCCGGTTGAACACGCGGACTTCCTCGATCGGCACCGACGCTTCGAGATCGACCATCCACCAGGCCCCGCGATCGGCTTCGGTGTGGAACGAGGCGGTGCCGGTGACCACTCCCGCCACCGCCTCGTTGCTCAGCTCGGCCGGCGGTCGTCCATTGATCCACGAGCTCTGCATCGTGCGCTTGTTGAGCGCGAGGTTGCGCCCGTCGCGGCCGTGATGGGCGAGATAGGCCTCGTCGCCCACCTCGTGCATCAGCTCGATGATTCGCGCGCGCAACGCGGTGCTGCCCTTGCGACGCTCCTCGTCGAACAGGAACGGCAACGCGACGCGCTTCGAGGCCGGCCCCGCGAAGCGGCGCCAGAACGCGCTCTCCTTATCGAAGAACACGTCGTGGTCGGGCTCCCACTGCATGATCTTCGAGACGAACCGGTTCGCATCGAGCACCGGATGGACGAACGTTCCTCCGCCGAGCTCCGGCAGCGCCGCCTCTTCGTAGGGGGGCGCCCACCGATAGAACGCCACCGAGCCGAGCTCGGCGAGCGGCTTCATCCGATAGCCGGCCAGGCTCATCTCGGTCGGGATCGCGATCTCGCACATCGGCCACGTCGCGATCTCGCCGCTCCGGTAACGCTCGCTCAGCGCCAGCCGCCGATCGAACAGGCCGTGCGCCGCCCGCCGCGAGAAGATCGCGATGCAGGTGAGCCAGTGCAGCATCTCCGACATCCCGTACACGCCGGTGGCCGTCGGCAGCCAATGGAACTGCTCGATCGGCGGATCGGGGATCGGGTGGCCGACGAAATCGACCTCCTCGCGGGCAACGGTCTCGATCATCGCATCGAGATCCGCATTCACGACCAGATCGAATTCGACCATCACGTAATAGTCGTAGTCCGGCTGCAGCCGCGTCAGCAGGTGCAGCGCGTAGTCCGCGCTGAACCAGAACTGGCTGAAGTCCTGGTAGCGCGCCAATCCGAGCCGCTCGGCGTCCGCCTCCGTCGCCCTGATGATGAAATCCGGGTCGTGCTGCACGTCGCTTGCGCCGCCCAGCGTCTCGTCGATGAACACGAACATGTCGCCCGTGCCGACGCGCCTCTGCAACCGATCGAGCTGCCGCTGGGCGAACGCGTCCCAGAAATGACATTTGAACAGGACAGCGTAGCGCGCCATCGACACTCTTCCAGCCGGCGGCAGGCACGAGCCGTGCCGCCGAGCCGACGATACGGGGCAGCCGAACCCCTGACAATGCTGCCCGGGTGCCGCTGACACCCGGCCGTCTTCGTGAGACTGTGCCGGTCCCGAACCGCGCGGAGCGACCGATGTCGTCAGCAGGTCCCGTCGACCTGAGCCCTCCGGCGCTCGCCGGGTTGCAGTGGGAATACGGCCGCGTCGACGAGACCAGCTACGCGCCGCGCATGATGCTGCTCGAGGACGGCCGGATCGGTCTCTACCGGCACCCCAACGAGCACCGCTGGGAGCGCCGCGATGGCGCCCTCGTCTTCCTCGACCGCTCGGGCGCCGCGACCGTCGTCTTCGATCAGGCCGGCCGCCGCGACGGACGCCTCTACCTCGAAGGCTGGTTCCTCGAGCACCGCGCCAGGCACTATCTCCGCGAGGTCCCGCCTCTCGGCGCCATGCCCGAGGCGGGCAGCATCCCGGCCGAGCGACCCGGTCTCCGGCCGCGCCGCAACCTGGTCCTCGTCCGCGCCGGCCAGAACTCGCTCCACCGGCAATGGACGCGCGACATCGATCCCGCCGACCGCAGCTGGGATTTCTGCGTCAGCTCATACGTCGACCGGACCGTCACACCCGATGACCCCGACGCCGACTACCACATCGTCCAGTCCGACGTGCAGAAATGGCAGGCGGTCCACCAGCTCCTCGGCCCGGATAGCCCGCTCTGGCGCTACGACTTCATCGCCTTCCCCGACGACGACCTCGCCTGGAGCTGGCGCGGCGTGAACATCGCCTTCGAGCGCATGCGCGACTTCGACCTCCTGCTCGCCCAGCCCTCGCTCGATCCGGCCGGCCACGTCATCCACGGCATCACCCGCACCAACCCGGACACCGCGCTGCGATACACCAACTTCGTCGAGGTGATGACGCCGATCTTCTCCCGCGCCGCACTGCGTCTCTGCGCGCCGAGCTTCGCGCTGAGCCGTTCCGGCTTCGGCCTCGACCATCTCTGGCCCAAGCTGCTCGGCGAGCCCGCGCACCGCATCGCCATCCTCGACGAGACCAGCGTCGTCCACACCCGCGCCCAGGCCCAGACCTACGACATGGCAGGCGCGATCGAGGAGGGGCAGCGTCTGACGCGGTCGTTCGGGGCCGCCGAGCGCTACGACGTGCTGGGCTCGATCGGGTCGTTCGCCTGACCGGCGCTCAATCCCCCAGCAGCCGCTGCAGTCCGGTGTGCGTCGGCCGGGTCATCGCGATGTCCGCGCGGCAGGTCGGCGTCCCGTAGCTTCCCGTCACCGCCCCGCCCTCGAAGCGGGCGTCCAGCACCATCGGCAACCGCCTGTGGTTGATGTCCGTGCCCAGCCATTGCGCGTGCAGCGCGTCGGGATCGGCACCCCGATTTCCATGCAGCGCCAGCACCCCGTCGCCCGGCACGAAGGTGACCTCCCGATCCGACACCACCAGGTCCGAAGGCTGCCGGTCCGGGCACGAGCCGGCCGTGGTGCGCAACGTCCCGACCCACTCCCCGTCTGGGGTGCTCGCCGCCGTGCCCGATGCGCAACCGCCCACCACCAGGCAGCAACCGAGCACGCGGCCCAGCACCGCCCGACGC
>CAXTUK010000168.1:0-5645 GCA_964247395.1 uncultured Acetobacteraceae bacterium | reverse complement strand
GACGAAGACGACGATGCCGGCGACGCAGATCCAGTACCAGGTCCGCCACTGGCCGGGCGAGGCGGCGGCGGCCTGCTGCAGCTCGCCCAATCTGACCAGCAAGGCCGGGCTGGGAGCGACGTGCGCCGCCTGCGCCTGCGTGTAGGCGGCGATCACCGGACCGGACGAGATCAGCGGCGTCACCGTGCTGACGACGTGCGGGATGGCGAGGAAGGCGGCGGTCACCACCAGGCGCTGGATCCAGCCCCAGATGGCCAGCCCGGTGCCGGTCAGCGCCGGGTTGCGCGCCTCGACCGTCTCGGTGAAGCTCGCCATCCAGGTGACGTAGCCCATCGCCACCAGGAGCGACTGGCCGCAGCTCAGCGCCACCAGCGTGCCCCAGGACGGATGCTGTCCGGCCTGCGCCAGATAGAGCGCGGTCAGCACGATGGCGCCGAGGCCGCCGACGAGCATGAAGGGCTTTCGCACTCGCGCAAGATCCGACAGCACGCCCCACAGGATCAGCGCGAGCGCGTTGATGCCCCAGCTCCAGTTCGCCAGCGCGTTGGCGTCGGCGAGCGAGAAGTGGAAGATCGTCACCACGTAGATCGTCCCGAACGCGACCGCCGTGTAGTAGAACAGCAGCAGCACCGAGACGCCGAACGCGGAGGCGACGACGTCGAGATGCATGAGCTGACGGAACGGCGCACGCAGATTGACAGTGACTTCGAGCCCTCGCGCGCGCGCCTCGACCAGCGCCCGGTCGCGCTCGCTGACCATGATCTGGTCGCGCAAGGCAGGCGACAGTTCGCGCAGGAAGAAGAAGGCAACCACGAAGACCGCGAAGCCGATCGCGCCGCAGATCTGATACTGGCTCTGCCAGGTGTGGAACGTCGGCAGCGTCAGGGTCACGACCAGGCTGACCATCAGGCTGCCGAGAACGGGGCCCACGGTCCAGACCCCCATCGCGGTGGCGCGCCCGACCTGCGGCGAGAAGTCGCGTATCAGCGCCGGCGTCGCCACCAGGACCACGCCCTCGACGAAGGCGACGGCGCCGTATTCGAGGCCGTAGGTGAGCCAGTCGGTGGCGTTGGGGATCGCGAACGTCGTCAGCGCGCAGACGATGACCATGCCCGAGAGGACGAGGTTGGCGCGCCCGTAGCGATCCGACAGTCCGACCAGCAGCGAAGCGAAGGCGCCGAGCAGATTGCCCAGCGCCAGGATCAGCACGAACAGGTCGAACGGCATGCGGAGCTGGGTGAGCATCAGCGTCGCGACGCCGCCGCCGACATAGAGCTGGTAGTAGAGCGAGATCGTGATCACGACGACCAGCAGCAGGTTCAGGCGCCTGGCGGTGGCCGGCGGGTAGGTCTGGAGCTCGCGCCGGCGAAGCCAGCCGGGCGAGGCATTGAGGCTGGCGACGGCCGACATGTCGATCTCCCTAGGTTCTCGTTGCTGCCACGTCACGAGAGCTCAGTGACGCGGCGCCGAATGCTCGGCGTGGCGGGCGAACTCGGCGCGCGCGATGGCGCGGTTGTGGACCTCGTCGGGTCCGTCGGCGAGACGGAGCGTGCGGACGCCGGCGAAGGCGGCGGCGAGCTCGAAATCCGCCGACACGCCGGCGCCGCCATGCGCCTGGATGGCGTCGTCGAGGATGCGCAGCGCCATCGCGGGCGCCTGCACCTTGATCATCGCGATCTCGTTGCGGGCGGCCTTGTTGCCCATCCGGTCCATCATGTCCGCGGCCTTGAGGCAGAGCAGGCGCGACATCTCGATGTCGATGCGGGCGCGGGCGACGCGCTCCTCCCAGACCGAATGGTCGGCGATGCGCTTGCCGAAGGCGACACGGGAGAGGAGACGCGTCGCCATCACCTCGAGCGCCTCTTCGGCGACGCCGATGGTGCGCATGCAATGGTGGATGCGGCCCGGGCCGAGGCGTCCCTGCGCGATCTCGAACCCGCGCCCCTCGCCGAGCAGCATGTTGCCTTCGGGGATGTGCACGTCGTCGAGCAGAAACTCGGCGTGGCCGTGCGGGGCGTCGTCGTAGCCGAACACCGACAGCATCCGCTCGCGACGGATACCCTCGCTGGCGAGGTCGACGAGGACCATGCTCTGCTGCTTGTGGCGTTCGGCGTCGGGATCGCTCTTAGCCATGACGATCGCGAGGCGGCAACGGGGGTCGCCCGCTCCGGTCGACCACCATTTGCGTCCGTTGATCGTGTAGCCCTGGCCGTTGCGGACGATGCTCGCCCTGATGTTGGGCGCGTCCGATGACGCGACGTCGGGTTCGGTCATCAGGAAGGCGGACCGGATCTCGCCATCCATGAGCGGACGCAGCCAGCGATCCTTCTGCTCGGCCGTGCCGTAGCGGTGCAGCACTTCCATATTGCCGGTGTCGGGCGCCGAGCAGTTGAACAGCTCCGACGACCAGTGGACGCGGCCCATCTCCTCGGCGCAGAGCGCGTATTCGAGATTGGTCAGCTGTTCGCCTTCGAAACGGAAGCTGTCGTCGACCATCGTCTGGCCGCTTGCCGGCGGCATGAACAGGTTCCACAGGCCGGCGGCCCGCGCCTCGGCCTTGAGCTCGTCGACGATCGGCAGCACCTTCCAGCGCTCGCCGGAGCGGGTCTGTTCGCCATGCTCGTGCCGGCGAGGCCGGACGCGCTCGGTGATGAACTGCCGTACCCTGTCCCTGAAATGTGTCTGCCGGCCGGTCAGCGCGAAATCCAACGTCCCCTCTCCCCAGCGACGTCACCTTCTTCTTGCGTGTATCCCTAGACATACCCGATCGTGGAATCCAGACCTAAATGCGTTGTCCCACGTTTCGATGCCGCCAGACGAACACTCCCGGCGCCTCGCCGGACCGCTGATGCAGGAGCCGTCGGCCGCGAGCGTGCGGCCCGACGCGACCCGTCGCTTTCTCGACAAGCGCGGCCTGCTCATCGACGCCGCATCGGCGATCATCAACGACCGTGGGGTGAAGGGCCTGTCGCTGGCGCAAGTGGGCGAGGCGATCGGGCTGAGCAGCACGAGCGTGCCCTACTATTTCCGGCGCAAGGAGGATCTCGCCGCCGCGTGCTTCGATCGCGCGCTCGACCTGCTCGACGAACAGGTCACGGAGGCCGGGGCGCAACCGAACCTGGTTCTGAGGATCAGGCGGCTGGTGTCGCTGAGCTTCGCGGCGCTGGAGGACACGGACCGGGGCGGCGCGCGGCCGGTGGTGCGCCTGAGCGATCTCCGCGCGCTGGACGATCCGATCCGCGGCATGCTGGTGGAACGGTATTTCTCGATCTTCCGCCGCGCGCGGGCCTATTTCGGGCATGGCATGGACGAGGAAGCGCCGCTGCTGCGGGTGATGCGGACGCATGTGCTGCTCGAGAACATCTACAACCTGCCGATCTGGCTGAAGGGTTACGACCAGAACGAGTTTGCGCGCGTCCAGTCCCGGCTCGTCGACCTCCTGGAAGGCGGGCTCGGCGCCGGCGGCGCTCCGCTCGGTTCGGCCTTGGGGTCGGAGATCAACGAGAGCGGCGATCCGGGCGAGCGTTTCCTCGGCGCCGCCACCCGGCTGATCAACGAGCGGGGCTACAAGGGCGCTTCGGTCGAGAGGATCTCCTCATACCTGAACGTGACGAAGGGAAGCTTCTATCATCATCTCGAGGCCAAGGACGACCTCGTGCTGATGTGCTTCGAACGCAGCCACGCGGCGATCGGACGGGCCCTGGACGGCGCGCGGAGATCGGGCGGCAGCCATTTCGAGCAGCTCGGCGCGGCGGTTTCGGCGTTGCTGGCGATCCAGCTGACGGATCGCACGCCGTTGCTGCGGACGACGGCGCTCCCGTCATTGCCCGCCGCGATGCGCGACCAGGTGATCGAGCAGTCGAACCGGATCGCGCGCCGGCTCGCGGGCATGATCATCGACGGCATCAGCGAGGGCTCGATGCCGACGGTCGATCCGCTGATCGCCGGACAGGTGCTGCTGTGGACGGTGAACGCGGCCTACGAACTGCGCGCGCGGGCGGCGCGGGTGCCGATCGGGCGCGCGATCGCGCTGTATGGCTCGACGTTCTTCGATGGGCTGGTGGATTCGGACGCGAGGGGCTGAGGCTGGACCGCCGGTGAACCTGCCTCGGCGAGGGCTCGTCCGACGGCGCGGAACCGCGAGAGCGCGGTCTCCAGGCTCTCGACGATCTCCGCGGCGATCTCGTCGGGCGGCGGCAGGAGGTCGGGATCGTCGAAGGCGTCGTCTCGTAGCCAGAACAGGTCGAGGTTCGCCTTGTCGCGGCCGAGGAGATGGTCGATGGGTAACGCCTGAGGTCGGCACGGACGATGAGCCGTTCCTTCAGGGTGAAGCGCTTGTTGATGCGCGGGTCGTAGCTCCAGAGCGCCGTGGTGGCGGCCTGCTCGGAGGGCGGCTTGCGGTCGAAGAAGAGCACGTTCGCCTTGACGCCCTGCTTGTAGAAGATGCCGGTCGGCAGGCGAAGCAGGGTGTGGAGGTCGACGTTTCTGAGCAGGCGGCGCCGGATGGTCTCGCCGGCGCCGCCCTCGAAGAGGACGTTGTCGGGCAGGACGACGGCGGCCAGGCCGTTCGGGGCGAGCACGGTCATGATGTGCTGGAGGAAGTTGAGCTGCTTGTTCGACGTGGTGGTGAAGAAGTCGGCGCGGTCGTAATCCTCGCGCTCGCGGTCGGCCTCGCCGTGGTCGCGGACAATGCGATAGCTCTGCTTCCTGCCGAACGGCGGATTGGTCAGGATGATGTCGTAGGTGCGGCCGGCAGCACCCAGCAGGGCGTCCCTCTGTTCGACGACGGTAGACCGATCGGTCCCGAGCGCGCGGGTTCTGCTTGATGTGCGACCAGGCGGCGAGGAGGAAACCGGCGGTGCCGCAGGCGGGACCGTGGATGGTCTGTTCGGGTTGCGGATCGACGACCTCGACCATGGTCTCGATCAGCGGGCGCGGGGGGAAGTACTGGCCGGCGCCCGACTTGACGTCCTCGGCGTTGCGGGCGAGCAGGCCTTCGTAGATGTCGTTCTTGACGTCGACGGGGAGGCCGAGCCAGGTCTGGCCGTCGATGAGGCCGACGAGGCGGCGGAGCTTGGCGGGGTCCTGGATCTCGTTCTGCGCCTTGAGGAAGATGGCACCGATGATGCCGCCCTGACGGGAGAGGGTTTCGAGCAGTTGGCCGTAGGCGACGCCGAGTTCCTCGCCGGCGAGATGGCGGATGTCGGCCCAGCGGGCGTCGTCGGTCAGCAGGGACGGTTCGCCCATCAGGGTGACGCGCTCGTCGTCCATCTTGAGGGAGAGGAGATAGGAGATCTGGGAGATATAGGCCTGATAGGAGATGCCTTGGTCACGCAGGACGTGGGCGAAGTTCCAGAACTTACCTACGAGGGAGCTGGCGTTCATGGGGTGTTCGTTCATCTGCGTTTCCGCGATCTTGGACGATTGACGGGAGGTTGGGCGCGGAGGCGGTCGAGAAGTGCGGAGGCCGATCCGTCGGTCGGGTCTTGCGGGACGAGTCGGCCTTCGAAGCGGCCTTGAGAATGAACTGCTTGAGACGCGCGGCGTCGCTGGATGCACCGTCTAGCCTGCATTTCTCACAACGTCGGCACGCATCCGGTCTTTGTGGGTGATCTGGGCTGATCCTGTTCTGATTGGAGCGCTGT
>CAXTUK010000167.1:0-5646 GCA_964247395.1 uncultured Acetobacteraceae bacterium | reverse complement strand
CATGCTGGTGTCGAGATCCCTGGTTGACGCCCGAAGCAACATGCGGGCACGGGTGATTGTACCACACCGGGGATGATTTGGCCAGCCTGCGGTGGTGTCGCCGGACCGGATCGGTCCGACGACGCGCGTGAGGAAAGATACCGCTTGACGGTAACGTTCCGGACTGAAAACTGACCTGCCATCGATCGGGCAGGTTCGCAGATGATCGAGAAGAACACTCCGCGATCAGCCTGTGCCGTGACGGTCCGGCCACCCGATGATGCGCCTGTCGAGCCATCCGGGACGATTGTCGAAAGCGCCGTCGGACATGCCATCGTGACACTCGATCCGGCCGGCGCCGTCGCCAGCTGGAACGCCGGAGCCGAGCAGCTCCTCGGCCGATCGCGCGAGGAGGTCCTGGGCCGCTCCGGCGACATCGCCATGGGACCGGAGGAACGCGAGGAGGGATGGCTGTCCTCGCTGCTGCTGCGCACGATCGAGACCGGGCGCGCGGTCAACGAGGGATGGCACACGAGGCGCGACGGCACGCGGGTCTGGCTGAGCAGCGTCATGACGCTGCTGCGCGGTGCCGGCGGGAAGCCGCAAGGCTTCCTCAACATCCTGTGCGACCAGACCGAGGCGCAGGCGGCGAGCGAACATCGGCAGCTGCTGATGGCCGAGATGAATCACCGAATCAAGAACACGTTCGCCGTCGTCCAGGCGATGGCGAGTTCGACCGGGCGGCACGCCGCGAGCGTCGCCGATTTCCAGACGGCCTTCGAAGCCAGGCTGATGGTGATGGCGCGTTCGCACGAGATGCTGATGCGCGGCAACTGGCGCGATACGCCATTGCGGGACGTCATCGTGTGCGCCCTGGCCCCGTTCGATGCGGAGCCGCCGAGGGTCGCGCTGCGCGGTGCTCCCCTGCTGCTCGCATCCAACCTGGTGATCGCGGTCAGCCTCGCGTTCACGAACTCGCGACCAACGCGATCAAGCACGGCGCGCTTTCGGCGCCGGACGGCCGGGTCGAGGTGAGCTGGGCGGCAAGCCCGTCGCGAGGCGTCCCCGACCGGATCGAGATCGTCTGGCTCGAGCGCGGCGGCCCGCCGGTCGCGCCGCCGACCCGACGAGGGTTCGGTTAGCGCCTGCTGCAGATGGGCCTGCCGCTCGGCGGCAGCGTCAGGATGGATTTCCAGGCGCCCGGGCTCGAATGCCGTCTGTCGCTGCCGGTCGCCGTCACCGCGACGTGATGGAGCCGGGCCCGTCCGCCGCTTGTCCCCGCCGATGTCGAGGTGCAGCGTTCCCGGGAAACGCTCACTCGAACAAAGGCGTCACGGGATGGATCGTTCTCGGAACACGGCGCGGCTCGCCCGCAGGCCGCTCATGCAGGCCCTCGGAGCGCTCGGCGGCGCGCTCTCGGTAAGTGGCCTCGCTCGGCCGGCGTGGGCGGCGGACCCGGCCTGCCGGCGGTCGCGGCCGATATCCGCAACGAATTCCTCCACGCCTGGAACGGCTACAAGCGGTTCGCCTTCGGCTTCGACCAGGTGCTGCCGTTGTCGGGCAGGCCGCAGGACTTCTTCGTCCAGGGCCATTCGATCGGTCTGTCGATCATCGAGGCGCTCGACACGCTCTACGTCATGGGCCTCGATGAAGAGCTCCAGCTCGGTCTCGACTGGATCTACAAGAACCTCGATTTCGACATCGATGGCGATTTCCACGTCTTCGAGGCGATCATCCGCGTGGTCGGCGGCCTGCTCGCCGGATATCTGGCGGTCCGCGATCCGCGCCTGCTGGCGCTGGCGAAGGATGTCGCCGACCGGCTGATGCCAGCCTTCCAGTCGCCGACCGGCATGCCGTACCAGTACGTCAATTTCCACACCGGCGCGGTGTCCGGGCCGGAGCCGCCGCTGGCCGAGGTCGGCACCAACATCCTCGAGTTCGGCGTACTGTCGCAGCTGACGGGGGAGGGACGATACCTCGCCGCGTCGAAGCGGGCCTACGCGGCGGCGATCAGCCGCCGTTCGTCGATCGACCTGCTCGCGACGACCATCAATGTCGAGACCGGCGCGTGGATCGACAACGCCGACCAGGCGCCGAACCCGCCGGCCGATTCGTTCTACGAGTATCTCTGGGGCGGCTATGCGCTGCTGGGCGATACCCAGTCGCTGCAATGGTACCGGACGCTGAACGCGGCGCTGACGAAATATGCGGTCGAGAACTACAACGGGCTCACCTGGTACAAGCAGGTTGACTTCCGGACCGGCGCGCTGCTCGGACGCGCGCAATCAGAACTGGCGTCGTTCTGGGCGGAGCTGGTGTCGGCCGGCGGCAACCCCAGGCTCGGCGCGGACTACTACGTGTCATGGACCGAGGTGCTGGCCCGCTACCCGGTGCTGCCTGAGGAGATCGACTACACGACCCTGAAGGCGACGGCGGTCACCAACGAGTTCCGGCCCGAATACGTGAATTCGTCGTTCGATCTCTACTGGCAGACGGGCGACCTGTTCTACGCGGCGACCGCCTATCTCTACTATCTTGGGCTGAAGCAGAATGCGCGCACGCCGAACGGCTACACCATCATCAACGACGTCACGACGCGTCCGATGGTCCAGGGCGACCTGTTCCCGGCGTACGGTTTCGCCGAGAACTTCAAGTATCTGTATCTGATCTTCGCCAGGACGCCACGTTTCGACACGACCAACTTCTATCTGTCGACCGAAGGCAAGATCCTGCGCGGGCTGCGGCCCGGTTGAGGCCCGGTCCGGCCGGACGCCTCAGATGTCGACCATGCCGCCGTCGACGAAGAGTTCGGCGCCGGTGGTGAACGAGCTGTCGTCGGAGGCGAAGAACAACGCCGCGGACGCGACCTCGTGTGCCTGACCCACCCGCCCGAGCGGGATCCGCGCCGTCATCTGTTCGACCATGCCGGCCATCTGTTCGGCCGACATGCCCATCTTGCCGAAGATCGGGGTTTCGATCGGGCCGGGGCTGACGGTGTTGACGCGGATGCGGCGCGGCGCGAGTTCGGCGGCGAACGTCCGACCGAACGATCGCAGTGCGGCCTTCGTCGCCGCATAGACGGTCGTTCCGCTGTTGCCCTGCACGCCGGCGACTGACGCGGTCAGCACGATCGAGCCACCGTCGGTCATCACGGCGGCCGCGTCCTTGACGAGGAAATAGGCGCCCCGGACGTTGATGTTGAACTGCCGGTCGAAGAACGCCTCGTCGACATCGGTGCTGGGCGCCATGTGGCCGATGCCGGCATTGACGAACAGGACGTCGAGGCGGCCGTGCCTGGCGTGCACCTGATCGACGAGAGCCTTAGTGCCGGCAACGTCCGCCGCATCGGCGGCGACGACTTCGATGCCGGACAGGTCCCGGCGAGCGGCCTCGATCGTCCCGGGGTTGGATCCTGTGACGATCACCGTCGCGCCTTCTTCCTTGAAGAGCCTGGCGGTCGCGCTGCCGATGCCGGTGGTGCCGCCGCTGATGAGGGCGACCTTGTTGGCGAGCTTGTGCATTGTCGGGGTCCGTTCCGCAGTTTCTATACCGAACGATATGGAACATCGGCCACGTGTGTCCAGTCGAGCTCGTCGGAGTCCGGGTGGCAGGGTGCTGAACTTTTCACCGGCCTGCGGCTTCATTCTCGCGCCGACGCAGGAGCACCACCATGCCGCTTCCGAGACCGCCGACCTCTCCCGACGGCAAGTCGGGTCCGAAGCCTGCCGTCTCCTACTGGCATCTCTGGACTGACGCCGACGGGGTCAGTCATCAGGCCGCCTGCCAGCTCGACGCGTTCGAGCTGAAGGGCGTGGGGCCGGCCGACCCCCAATGGAACGACAAGCAGGGCACCCATCCGTCGACGGTGGTGTTCACCGTGCAGCCGGTCGGCTGGGTCGGCGAGTGGCACGAGAACCCGGCGCCGCAATGGATCGTGGTGCTGTCGGGACGCTGGTGGATCGAGAGCATGGACGGCACGCGCATCGAGCAGGGACCTGGCGAGTTCTCGTTCGGCGAGGACCAGGACTGCACCGAGACCGACGGCAGGAAGGGCCACCGATCGGGCACCATCGGCGACACGCCGGCCGTGCTGATGACGGTGCAGCTGCACGTCGAGCCGAGGCACGAGCCCTGCCACATTGACTAGGAGCAATATTCCGGAGGCCGCATGACGCGCGAAATCCCGGTCGCCTACGGACACGGCCATCTGACGGTCCGCCTTCCTGACCGGGCAAGGCCCACGCTGATACGCAAGCATCCGCGCCCCGCCCTTCCCGACCCTCGCCAGGCCGTGGCCGACGCGCTTCGACCGCTCCCGGCTCTCGCCCGCGGCAAGGACAGCGCCTGCATCCTGGTCTGCGACGTCACCCGACCGGTCCCGAACGGGTTGTTCCTCCGCTCGATGATCGAGGCGATCATCGCGGGCAGCGTGCCGCGCGAGCGGATCACCGTCCTGGTTGCGACCGGCCTGCATCGCCCCAATCTCGGCGCCGAGCTCGAAGCCGTGCTCGGCGATCCCTGGGTCGCCGCCAACGTCGCGGTCGTCAACCACGACGCCCGCCGGATGGAGGATCACGTCGATCTCGGCACGACCGAGGCGCACGCGGTCCCGATCCATCTCGACCGGCGTTTCGTCGAGGCCGAGCTGCGGATCGCGACCGGCCTGGTCGAGCCGCATTTCATGGCCGGCTGGTCGGGCGGCCGCAAGGTGGTCGCCCCCGGCATCGCGGGCGAGGCCACCATCCGCACCTTCCACTCGGCGCGGTTCATGGAGCATCCGCTCGCCCGGCAGTGCAACCTCGACGGCAATCCGCTGCACGAGGCGCAGCTCGAGATCGTCCGCCGCCTGGGCGCCCTTTACGCCCTCAACACCGTGCTCGACGACGAGCGCCGCCTGGCGCACGTCAATTTCGGCGAGATCGTCGCGAGCCACCTCGCCGCGGTCGCCTTCGTGCGCGAAGCCGCCGCGGTCGGGGTCGGTCGCCGCTTCCGCACCGTCGTCACCTCGTCCGCCGGCCATCCGCTCGACCGCACCTACTACCAGACGGTCAAGGGCATGGTGACGCCGCTCGACATCCTCGAGCCGGGCGGCACGCTGATCATGGCCTCCGAATGCGCCGAGGGCATGGGATCGGCCGAGTTCCGCGCCTCGCAGGCGCGGCTGGTCTCGATGGGAGCCGACCGGTTCCTCGAAAGCCTTTGGGCGAAGTCGCTGGCCGACATCGACGAGTGGCAGACCGAGATGCAGCTCAAGCCGATGCGCGCCGGCCGGGTGCAGCTCCATACGACGGGGCTCAGCGAGGACGAGCGGCGCCTGACCGGCGTGGAGATGGTGGGCGACCTCGACGCCGCGATCAGGGACGCGATCGACCGCTCCGGCGATCCCGACCTCGCGATCATCCCCGAAGGGCCCTACGTGGTTCCGCTGCACGCGGCGCCCGCGCCCTGACCCGTCGCGGCCTGGCTCCGGCGCTCCTGGGCGCCTTGGCCCTGGTGCCGCTCGCCTTCTTCGTCGACCGTCCGGTCTCGACCGCCATGCACACGCTGCACCGTCCGGCGTTCGCGGTCGCGCTGACCCACATCGCTGACGCGCCGCTGCCGCTCGCCGGCCTCGCCCTGCTCGGCGGCGGCCTCGCTTGGCTCTCCGGCTGGCGTCCAGCGCAGGCC
>CAXTUK010000166.1:0-5729 GCA_964247395.1 uncultured Acetobacteraceae bacterium | reverse complement strand
ATGCCGGCGCGAACCGCGCGCGCCGATCTCGCCGTCCGCCGCCCGGACGGCGCCCTGATCCCGCCGCACCAGGTCGACGCGGCCTGCGAGCGGCTGGTGGACGAGGCCGTGGCGGCCGGCCGACGCGTGCTGCTGCACTATCTCGACGTGTCCAAGACGGGCCTGACGGCGCCGTCGATCGACTGCGTGGCGCGTCTCGGGCGGCGCCACCGGGGCTCGGTCGACATGGTGGTCGATGCCTGCCAGGCGCGGCTCACCGCCGCGCGGGTCCGCTCGTTCGTCGAGGTCGGCTGGACGGTGATGATCACCGGATCGAAATTCTTCACCGGACCGCCGTTCTGCGGCGCGCTGCTGCTGCCGGCGCCGGTGATGCGCAGGCTCGATCGATGCCGCCTGCCGGCCGGTCTCGCGGACTATTCCGGGCGTCCGGACTGGCCGGACGTCGCCGCCGCCGCGGACCTGCCCGACGCGATCAACGCGGGCATGCTGCTTCGCTGGCAGGCGGCGGTCGCCGAAATGGCGGCGTTCGCGGGCGTGCCGGCGCTGCGCAAGCGGGAAATCCTCGAGCAGTTCACCGGCGCCGTGCGGGATGCGATCGACGCCAACCCCGACCTCGTCCGGGTGGAGGCGCCGCCGCTGCGGCGGCCCGCGCTCGGCGACGCGCAGACGGGCTGGGACGACATCCAGACCATCGTGCCGTTCCTCGTGCTCGGCCCGGACCGTCGGCCGCTCGACCTCGAGAGTGCGCGCTGCCTCTACCAGTGGCTCAACGCCGACGTCGGTGCCGCCCTGCCCGGGCATCTGCCGGCGGCCGAACGCTTCCTGGCCGGGCTTCGATGCCATCTCGGCCAGCCGGCGCCCGTGGCGGACGGCGATGGGTGCCTCGTCGGCGCGCTGCGGATTTCGGCGGGCGCGCGTCTCGTCTCGGGCGAGCCGTCGCACGAGGGCATCGACGACAGCGCCCGGGTGGCGCGCGAGATCGGCGACGCGAAGGCCTGCCTCGACAAGCTGTCGCTTCTGCTGAGGCACCGGGCACTGCTCGAGCTGCACGACCCGCAACCCAGCTTCGGCGCCCCACCCGATCCCTGACGCGGACCTCCCCATGGCGCTCACCCCGACCATCCTCGACGCCGTCGGCCTCGAGCCCGGCATCACCCGCTTCTGGCTGGTGCGCCACGCGCTGGTCGAGGAGAACGCGCGCGCGCGGCTCTATGGTGTTCGCGACGTGCCGCTCTGCCCCGAAAGCCTGGTGGCGCAGGCGCCGATGTATCAGGCGCTGGCGCACCGGTTGCCGGCCGAGGCGCGCTGGGTGGTGACGCCCTTGTCGCGCACCCGCCGCACCGCCGACGCGATCGCCGCATGGCGGCCGAGCAAGCCGGAGCCGATCGTCGAGCCCGGGCTGATCGAGCAGGATCTCGGCGAGTGGCAGGGCCTGGCGCACGCCGAGCTGCCGGCGCTGCTCGCCGGTCCCGCGCATCCGTTCTGGCCGGTGGCCGCCGACGAACGTCCGCCCGGCGGCGAGAGCTTCGCCGAATTGTGCGACCGGGTGGGCCGCGCCATGGAGCGCCTCGCCGACCACTTCAGGGGCCACCACGTGGTCGCGGTCAGCCATGGCGGCGCGATCCGAGGCGCGGTCGCGCACGCGCTGGAACTGACGCCCGCCCAGGCGCTGCTGCTGTCGGTGCAGAACCTGTCGGTCACCATTCTCGAGCGGCACGACCGGCAATGGCGGGTGGTGTCGGTCAACGAACTGCCGGGAGTTTGAGACCGACGGGTCCTACATTCGCGAACACGCATCACGTTCTCGAGCCGGCAGGTTCTGCGACAGAACCGGTCCTAAACATTGTTGTTAAAGGGCTCCATCGTCGATGACGACGAAGAAAGGGTCCGTCCATGACATCGAAACTGTTCGTTCTGCCTTTCCTGCTCGCGACGACCGCGCCGTTCGCCGCCGCACACGCGCAGACGCCCGCCTCGGGTCCGACGCACGCGCAAGGCGTCGCCGCCGACACCCGCCAGGGCAGCACCTTCAGCGCCTACGGATCGACCATCTTCTACCAGGTGACCGGCAGCGGCACGCCGCTGCTCCTCATCCACGGCTATCCGCTGTCGGGCGCGCTGTTCCAGTATCAGCAGACAGCGCTCGCCTCGCACTTCGAGGTGATCACGCTCGATCTTCCCGGCTTCGGCCGGTCGACCGCGCCGGTCGGCTTCGGCTCGACCGCGCTCTACGCCCGCTACGCGCTGGCGCTGCTCGACCATCTCGGGATCAGCAAGGCGATCATCGGCGGCCATTCGATGGGCGGCATCATCACCCAGGAGATCTATCGCGAGGCGCCGGAACGCTTCGCCGGCATGATCCTGATCGACACCATCGCCGCCACCGCGTCGGCGATCGAGCAGGGCGAATGGACCGGCTACTACGTCCAGGCGACGACGAAGGGCGTCTCGTCGATCATCCCGACCATCACGCCGCAACTGCTGACCGGCAACACGCTGCAGAACACGCCCGCCGTCGGCACCGCGATCATGGACATCATCGCCGAGGGCTCGGTCGCGGGCGCGCAGGCCGGCGCCGAGACGCTCGCGATCCGTCCCGACTACACGGCACGGCTCGGCACGATTGCGGTGCCCACCCTGATCGTCGAAGGCGCGGACGACGTCGTCTACGCACCGCCGATCGCGGAAGCGATCCACGCCGACGTCAAGGGATCGACACTCGCCCTGATCCCGAATGCCGGGCATGTCAGCATCTTCGAACAACCCGTGTCCGCCAACGCGGCGATCCTTGCCTGGGCGGAAGGCGCAGGACTCTGAAAAGGTTCTTAGAGTAATGGCGGTCCAGGGGACCGGCTCCTGGCGGGGTCCGGAGCGTAGCCCCGTTGCGCATGCAGGGCGTCCAGCATCCGCCAGGTGCGCCCCGCGATCCGCGGCCAGGACCGCTCCTCCAGCCACGCCTGCTGCCGGTCGCTCAGCGCCCGTCGCCGGTCGGGGTCCTGGAGCAATGTCGCGACGCCTGCGGCGATCGCGTCGGGCGTGCCGCCGGGCAGGCGCGCCACCGCATCTCCCGCTTCCTGGAAGATGTCGAGCGGGGTGACCGCGGTCGGAACCAGGCTCGCGAGCGCGGTCCTGAGCGCGGCGCTCGAGGCCTCCGGCGTCGGCCGGTAAGGCAGGACGAGCAGGTCACAGCTTCGCAGCAATTCCTGGCTCGTCTCCGGCGGCAGGAAACCGGTGTGCCAGTCGATCTCGCCGCCGACGCCGATCTCGTGCGCCAGCCTGCGCAGCCGGTGATGCTCCACTTCGGACGGCCCCTGATCGTAGAGCGCGGTCACCATGCGCAGGGTCGCCTTGGGCCAGGTCCGGCGCAGCAGCTTGAGCGCTTCGATCAGCGAGCCGAAGCCTTTCGGCGGCAGCAGGAACCCGTAGGCGCCGATGACCGGCGCGTCGTCCGCGAGCAGCGTCCGTGCGGGCCTGGCCTCGATCGGCATCGCGGGCGCGCCCTGGGGGATGATCACCGCGTGCTCGACGCCCCAGTGGCGGAGCCGGTCGAAATCCTCGGGCGCGTGCACGATCACGCGCGCGGCGCGTGCGAACGCGCCGGCGAGGCGCTCGCGTGCGTCCGCCTCCAGCTCTGCGAGGCTGCGCGTGTTGTGCAAGGTGACGACCACGGTGCGCTGGCGGACTCGCGGGTCCGTCAGCAGATCGGCGAGCCGGTCCCATGCGAACAGTCCGGGTTGGTGCTGGATCAGCAGGATGTCGGGATCCTCGCGCGCGATCGCTGTCGCCAGCTCGCCCACATCGAACCGCTCGCCGGTCTCCCAGGCCGGCACCACGCGCGGCGCCTCGCGCGGCTCGGAGCGCCTGTCGGCCAGGATGGTGACCGACGCCTCGAGCGGCGGGAGGCTCGCGGCGAGCATCGCCGAATACTCCGCGACGCCGCAGCGCACCGCCCAGGAGGTGAGGATCGCCAGGCGCGATGCGGACCGGCGCGCCGGCGCCGACAGCAGGTCGCCGACGGTCGCCAGCACACGCTCGGCGAACCGGCCCGGGTCGAGCCGCGCGGGCACCGAACGCTGCGCCTGCGCCGCCCTCGTTCGTGCCGCGCCGGGCTCGTCGTAGACGGCGCGCATCGCGGTCACCAGCCCGTCGAGGTCGGGTTCGAACCAGATCGAGCCGTCGGACGCGAGATGGCTGCGCGACGGCGCATGGTGACCTTCGAGGAGCACCGCCTCGTCCGGGCCGATGAAATCCCGATGACCGCCGACCGCCGAGACGATCAGCGGGAGGCCGACGACGGCCGCCTCGGCCGCCGGGATGTTGAAGCCCTCGCCGCGGCTCGGCAGCACCATCGCGTCGGCGCCGAGATAGAGCCTGTCCAGTTCCTCGGGCGCAAGCTCCTCGTCGAGATGCACGATCTCGTTGAGGTCCGGGAAGCGTGCCTTGACGTCGGCGATCTGCCAGGCGGTCTCGTTGTGCGGGTTGGGGAACGTCTTGATCACCAGCCGGACCGGCTCGCCCGCACCGAGCGCGCGCGCGTAGGCGGCCAGCAGCAGGTCGATGCCCTTGCGCGGGAAGGCCGACGAGACGTGCAGGAAGGTGAAAGGCCGCTCGTGCTCGCGCTCGGGACGGTGGGCCAGAGCCTCGAAGCGTTCGAGCGGCGGCGCGAACCCGACGACCCGGACCGGGATCACGACGCCGGAATCGACCAGCGCCCTGGCGACGGACTGTGACGGCACGAGCACCGCGTCGAAATGCGCGTTCAGGGTGCCGACCGTTGCCTCCGGCAGCAGGCTCTCCTCCCAGAACATGTAGGCCAGCCGAAGCAGCGAGTCCGCCGGCGGCACCCAGACCGGGTAGTGCTGGCTGATCACCACGGATGATCCGGCGACGGCGCTCGCGCGAGCGGCGAGCCGCTCCAGCCGGTCCCACTGCTCGGCCGGCACGTCTTCCAGCTTCGCGTGCGGCTCGCCCTCGACGGGCAGCAGGCCGACATGGCCGGGCGAGGCGGCGTCAAGTGCCAGGACCAGCGCCCGATTGACGGCGGCCAGGCTGTAGCTGCCGTTGACGTGACCGGCGACGGTCAGATCGGTCCGGTGGCGCTGCGGGTCAAGATCGACCCGAAGCGGACGCGCGGCACCGGCGGCGGCCAGCACTTCGGCCAGCGCGGGCAACTGCGCGGCGAACCCGAACCGGTCGAGCTGCACCGCCTGGGCGTCGACGATCCGTCGTCGACGGTCCCGGTCGGTCGCGAGCGCCAGCAGGGCGTCGGTCATTCCGGCGCCGCTCTCGACCACGATGCCGGCATCCCCGAGCGTCAGCGGCACCGCGCCCGACGCCAGGGCGGCGATCGGCACGCCGTGCGCCATGGCCTCGGCGAGCGGCACGCCGAAACCCTCGTGCAGGCTCATCGAGGCGTAAATGTCGGCGCGCGCATACCAGTCGTGCAGCGCCGCGTCGTCGACCGCGCCGGTGAGTACGACCGCGCCCTCGAGCCGGTGGCGCGCGATGCGCTGCCTGATGTCGGCCTCGTAGGATTCCGAGCCGGGATAGACGCGGCCCACCAGCACCAGGCGGCTGGTGCGAGGACCATGGGCGGCACGGAAGGCGGCATAGGCGTCGACCAGATCGGTCTGCGCCTTGCTGGGGACGATGCGGCCCACGAACAGGACCGTCAGCGGATCGTCGGGCGAACGCCGCGCCGCGGTCGAGGCCGCCCGCGCGCGCAGACC
>CAXTUK010000165.1:0-5739 GCA_964247395.1 uncultured Acetobacteraceae bacterium | reverse complement strand
CCGCGGCGCTGAAGCGCCGCGATCCGAACGCGTCGGACGCCGATCTCGACCGCGCGCGCGAGAAGCTCACCCGCGCGCCGATGGTGATCGCGCTCGGCGGACGCATCGATCCCGCGCATCCGAAAATCCCCGAGATCGAACAGATCCTCTCGATCGGGGCTGCCGGCATGAACCTGCTCAACGCGCTGCACGCCCTCGATTTCGCGGGAAAGTGGGTCACCGGTCCGAACGCCTACGATCCGTTCTTCGCCGAAGGGCTGGGATTCGTGCCGCCCGAGCGCTGCTTCGGCATGTTCATGGTCGGCACGTCCGAACGCGACGAGCAGCCCCGCATCCACGATCTCGGCGCCGTCGTCCGGCGCTGGTCGTGACGGCCGGCTTCACCGGGTTCGGCCCAGGCCTGAAAACCTTCTTCGACCAGCTCGCGCGCAACCAGAACCGGGACTGGTTCCAGGAACATCGGCCCACCTACGAGGCCGAAATCCGCGAACCGCTCGCCCGCCTCGTCGGCTCGGTGACGCTGGCACTCGTAGCGCACGACGTCCCGTTGAGGGGCGACGCGAAGACGTCGGTCTTCCGGATCAACCGCGACATCCGCTTCGCCAAGGACAAGCATCCCTACAAGACCAACGCGGGCGCCGTCTGGACGCGCGACGCGACGAGGAAGGCGCAAGGCCTGCTCTACTTCCAGGCCGGCGTCGGCGGCGCCTTCGCCGCCGCCGGTTTCCACGGCCCCGAGCCGGACCAGCTGCACGCCATCCGCACCGCCATCGCCGAACAGCCCGGCCGGTGGCTCGACATCGAGGAGCAGCTCGAGAAGCGGGATCTTCCGCTCTCGACCGACCACACGCTCGCCCGCCTGCCGCGCGGCTTCGACGCCGAGACCACGAAGGATGTCGCCCATGCCGTTCGCTGCACATCCCTCGTCGTCGGCCGCCCGCTGACGGACGCGGACATCGGCCGCCCCGACCTCGTCGACATGCTCGCCGCCCTCGCGTCCGCCGCCATGCCGCTCCTCGCGTTCGGATGGAGGGCTCTCGCGACCCTTCCACCGCGCCGAACCTGACCGGCCGCGTCTGGCAAACATGGCTGACTGGCAGAACCGGAAGCACGCCAGGAACGAGCGGCTCGAGGCGGGCAGTCGACACGCCCGAGGCAAGATGGTCGATCCCGACCACGCCACCGCATTGCTGGAAGCGGTCATCCGTCCCGGCGACCGGCTCTGCATGGAGGGCGACAACCAGAAACAGGCGGACTTCCTGGCACGCGCCCTGGCCAGGGCGGATTTGAAGAAGGTCCACGATCTGCACATCGTCCAGTCCGGCATCGTGCTCCCGGAGCATCTCGACCTGTTCGAGAAAGAAATCGCACGGAAACTGGACTACTCCTATTCGGGACCGCAGGGTAGGACCGTGGCTCGGCTGCTCGACTCCGGCAAGCTCGAGCTCGGCGCGATCCACACCTACATCGAACTGTTCGCCCGCTACTTCGTCGACCTCACGCCGCACGTCGCACTCACCGTCGCCCGCGCCGCCGACCGGCAGGGCAACCTCTACATGGGGCCGAACACCGAGGACTCGCCCGCCGTGATCGAGGCGACCGCGCTGAAGCAGGGCATCGTCGCGGCCCAGGTCAACGAAGTCCTCGACGAGCTGCCGCGAGTGGACGTGCCCGGCGACCGCATCGACTTCTTCGTCCGATCGCCACGGCCCTTCTATGTCGAGCCGTTGTTCACCCGCGATCCCGCCCAGGTGACGGAGACGATGATCCTGACAGCCATGATGGCGATCAAGGGCATTTACGCGGAATACGGTGTCAAGCGGCTCAACCATGGCATCGGCTTCAACACCGCGGCCATCGAGCTGCTGCTGCCGACCTACGCGGACAGACTGGGACTGAAGGGCAGGATCTGCACGCACTGGGCGCTCAACCCGCATCCGACGCTGATCCCGGCCATCGAGTCCGGCTGGGTCGAGCAGATCCACAGCTTCGGTTCCGAAGTCGGCATGGATGCCTACATGCGCGCGCGGCCCGACATCTATTTCACCGGCCGGGACGGTTCCATGGGATCGAACCGCATGTACTGCCAGGTCGCCGGATTGTACGCCACCGACATGTTCATCGGCTCGACGCTGCAGATCGACCTCGCCGGCAACAGCTCGACGATCACCCAGGATCGGATCGCCGGCTTCGGCGGCGCGCCGAACATGGGGTCCGATGCCCACGGGAGACGTCACCCGAGCGATCCCTGGCTGAAGGCGGGACGCGAGGCGTCCGACGGACATGCGCTGCTGGTCCGGGGCAGGAAGCTGGTCGTTCAACTCGTCGAGACGTTCAGCGATAGGATGGTGCCGACCTTCGTCGAGAGGCTCGACAGTCTCGATCTCGCCGAAAAGCTCCATCTCGAGCTCGCCCCCGTCATGATCTATGGCGACGACGTGACGCACATCGTCAGCGAGGAGGGCATCGCCAACCTGCTGCTGTGCCGCACCGCCGACGAGCGGGAGCAGGCCATCCGCGGCATCGCGGGCTTCACCGACGTCGGCCGCGCCCGCGACCACGGGATGGTGGCGCGATTGCGCGAGCAAAAAATCATCCGCCGTCCGGAGGATCTCGGCGTCGACCCGCTCGGCGCGCAGCGCAGCATGCTGGCGGCGCGGTCGGTCAAGGACCTGATGCACTGGTCCGGCAACCTGTACGACCCGCCGGCCAGGTTCCGCAACTGGTAGGAGGAGCGCGCGATGGAAATCCTGAAGATCAAGCACGCGGCCAGGAATCGGCTTGGCGGCACGAGGGATCACGCGATCATCGGCGTGGTCGCATCCGGCAACCTCGAAGTGCTGCTGGAGCGCGTCCTGCCGGGCGCGGATTGCGAGGTGGAGATCGCGACTCCGCTGAAAGGCTACGAGGAAATCTGGCAAGCCGTGGTCGCGGACTTCGTCGAGCGGCATTCGCCCGGCGGCCTGCGCATGTCGATCAACGACGGCGGCGCGCGCCCTGACGCGGTCACGCTGCGCCTGATGCAGGGCACCGCGCTGATGAAAGCGGAATGATCGAGGGTGTCGCAAGCGACCGGCAGGCCAGCTGGTTGCAGGCAACCGCCCGGCAGCGTATCGACGGTCTGCTGGATCCCGGCAGCTTCGAGGAGTTCCTCGGCCCGACCCATCGAATCCAGAGCCCGCATCTCGATCTGTTCGACCTGCCGAGAGCCTTCGACGACGGCGTGGTGATCGGACGCGGCAGGCTCGACGGGAAGCCGGTGTTGCTGGCGGCCCAGGAAGGGCATTTCATGGGCGGAACGTTCGGCGAGGTCGGCGGCGCCAAGATCGTGGGCCTGCTGCGCGCCGCTCGCGATGGCGCAGGGGACAAGGACCTTCCCCGAACCGTGCTGCTCCTGCTCGACAGCGGCGGCGTCCGCCTGCAGGAGGCGAATGCCGGCGAACTCGCGGTGGCCGAAGTGATGCGCGCCATCGTGGAGGCGAGATGCGCCGGGATTGCGGTGATCGCGCTGGTCGGCGGCAGGTCGGGTGCCTTCGGCGGCGCCGGACTGACGGCCGCAACCTGCGCGCGCATCGTCGTCTCCGAGCAGGGCCGTACGGGCGTCTCCGGCCCGGAGGTGATCGAAACCAACAAGGGCGTCGAGGAGTTCGACTCGGCCAACAAGGCGCTGGTCTGGAGCGTGGTCGGCGGCAAGAATCGCAGGCTGATCGGCGGCGCGGACGCGTTTGCGCGCGACACGATGGAGGGCTTCCGCGCGGCAGCCCTCGCCGTTCTCGACAAGGTTCCTCTCTTCGATCTCGACACCTTGAAGGCCGAGCAGGCCCGGCTGGCCGCACGCCACGAACGGCTCGGCTCGTGCGAGGATGCCCTCGCCATGTGGCAAGCCCTCTTCATCGACGATCCCGGGGCGATACGCGACATGGATTTCGGCGCCTTCGTCGAGATCGCCGACCACGTGAGGGACGCCAACCATGACGCTCGATGAGGTTCTGGACCGGCTGTTCCCGGCCGGCCACGACATGGCCATCGGCACGGACGGTCTGTTCACCGGCCACGCCGGGCGCCGGGGCGGCGGGCGGATCGCGGTGATCGGGGTTGCGAATGGAGTCCCGCTCGGTGCTGCCGGCGCCCTGCGATTGGCCGCACACGTCCTTGGTGTCGTCGATGAGGGCGGCGACACGCCGATCCTGGTGGTGGTCGACACCGAGGGACAGAAGATGGCCCGGCGCGAGGAGATGATCGGGCTGAACGAATATCTCGCCCACCTCGCCAAATGCCTGCTGCTCGCCAGCCACCGGGGGCACCGGACGATCGGGCTGGAATATGGCCGCGCCGCCGCCGGCGCGTTCCTCGCCACCGCGCTCGCCGCCGACATTCTCGCGGCGCTGCCGGACGCGGAACCCGCGGTGATGGATCTCCCGTCGATGGCTCGGGTGACCAAGCTGCCCGAAGACCGTCTGCGAAAGCTCGCCGAAACGACCTCGATCTTCGCGCCCGGCCTTGGGCATCTCGCGCAGACCGGGGCGATCGCGGAGATCTGGGACCCGAACCAACCGCTGCATGGGCAGCTCGAAGCGACGCTGGCGAGGGTCGGACCGAACGACGTTCGCGACCAGCTCGGGGCGGAACGCAAGGGCCGCCTGGTCGCGGCGAAGGTCGCGCGCCTGGTCATGGAGGCGGCGACCGGCACGGGCCATGATGCTGCGGCGGCATGATCTGCTGCGCGTCGACACGCGAGCCTGGGATGCGATGCTTCGCCGTCATCCAGGACTGGCGGGCGTTCCGATGGCGGCGGCCTGGGCCCGTCTCGGCCGACCGGTCATCGTCCGCCGCCGCGTTCCGGGCGACGACCTGAATACCGTGCCGGTCGGGTTGCCGCTGCCGCCGAGCCACGGCAAGGGTCGACTCGCCGCCAATCTCCCGCTCGACGCGCTCCTCTTGGCCATGCCGCCCGTCTTGCTGCGGGAAGCATCGCCCGCTGCACCTCCGGCTTGGCAAACGATGATCGCCGCTCTCGTGGCGCTCGGGACGGCCACGGGCACGACGCCTTCGGTGTTCGGCGCGTTGCTGTGGCAGCATGTGACCGGGCTGCCCTACCTGACCACGCGCTCGGATCTGGACCTGCTGTGGCGGGCATCCGACGAGGCTGCCGTGACGGCACTCGTGCAGGCGCTCCTCCGGCTCGACGCGCGCGGTCCGGTCCGCCTCGACGGCGAGCTGGAGCTCCCCGACGGCGCCGGGGTCAACTGGCGGGAACTGGCGCAGGCCACGACAGCGACCGCCGGGGTGATGGCCAAGACCATCGACGGCATCGAGATGCGGCCCAGGGCCAGCCTGTTCCGCTCGCCGGCGCCGGCATGATGAGCGCGTCGTTCCGCCAAGCCGGCTGGCCGGCCGATGACCCGTGTGCTCGGGTGGCAGATGTCGCTGCCGCCGCCTTGCTCGCCGAACTGGAGACCTGGCCCAAGCCCGGCCTGGTCAGCCACGTCGACTCCGGCAGCCACACCGACATGGACGCCGAGACGTTCCGGTCCGGCATCGCCGTCATCCGGCCGTTCTACGCCGACCTGACTGCGGCCGGCGCGAGAGGTGCGGCGATGGACGAGCTCCGCGCCATCGGGCTCGCGGCGGAGCAGGCCATGCTGACCGCGACAGGCGGCGTCAACACCCATCGCGGCGCCATCTTCGGGCTCGGACTGCTCTGCGCGGCGGCGGGCGCCGTGTCCGCCCGGTCGGCCC
>CAXTUK010000164.1:0-5800 GCA_964247395.1 uncultured Acetobacteraceae bacterium | reverse complement strand
ACCGAAGCCGGCACGGACCCGCTGACCGGGTGAAATCGCTTCGTCACGGCAGCAGCGAGCGCGGGCTCGATTGGCTCAACTTCTTCGTCGCCAATCTGCAGACCGCCTTCGGTCCGTTCGTCGCCACCTTCCTGACCACCCAGCACTGGACCGAAGGCGAGATCGGCGTGGCCCTGAGCATCGGTACCGCCACTGCAATGGCGAGCCAGGTTCCGGCGGGCGCGCTCGTCGACGCCATCAGCAACAAGAAACTGGCCGCGGCCGCGTCCATTCTCGCCATCATCGCCTCGTGCATCATCCTCGCCTTGCTGCCCGCGCGCCTGCCGGTCGCCGTCGCCGAGGTGTTGCACGGCTTCGCCAGCTGCATGCTCAACCCCGCCATCGCCGCGATCACGCTGACGGTGGCCGGCAGCGTGCCGGGCGCGCTGGGCGTCCGGTTCGGCCGGAACTGGCGATGGGCCTCGATCGGCAACGGCATTGCCGCCGCCCTGATGTCCGCGACCGGCTATCTGGTCTCGGACCGCTCGGTCTTCCTGCTCGCGTCCGTGCTGGCCGCACCGGGACTTCTCGCCCTGACCTGGATCGTTCCGCCGAGAACGACCGGACGGCCCGGGCAGTCCCTCGATCCCGAGGGCCCCGATCCCCGGAGCAGGGTCACGCCGCACGGACGGGTCTGGGCGCTGATCCGCGAACCCAACCTGCTCGGCTTCATGGCCTGCGCGGCGTTCTTTCACCTGGCCAACGCCGCCATGCTGCCGCTGGCCGCGTCCGAGGTGACGAGGGTCGCCGGCGCCGGAGGCGAACTCGTCATCGGTGCCTGCGTCGTCGTCCCGCAGCTCGTCGTGGCGCTCTTCTCGCCGGCCCTGGGGCGGGCGGCCGAACGGATCGGCCGCCGGCCGGTGCTGCTGATCGGCTTCGCCGCCCTGCCGCTCCGAGGATTGCTGCTGGCCGCGACGTCCAACCCTTTCCTAATCATTGCCGTCCAGGGTCTCGACGGCGTCAGTAGCGCCGTGTTCGGCATCATGCTGCCCTTGATCGCCGCCGACATCTCGCGTCCGACCGGGCGATTCAACCTTTGCATGGGCATGCTCGGGCTCGGCATCGGCATCGGCGCGACGCTCAGCACCACGCTCGGCGGCTACACCGCCGATCTCTCGGAGCGACTGGCGTTCCTGGCTCTCGCCGGCGCCGGCCTGATCGCGGTGGCGCTCGTCTGGCTGCTGGTCAGGGAACCGGGGGCGCCATGATCAGGCCAGCCATCGCTCGTTGCCGACCGGTTCGACTGCGGGCACCTTCGCGCTGGGAACCGAACAGCCGGGGAGGCAAGAGATGGTCGGCAACGTATCGTCGCGGCAAGCATGGGAGGTGCTGGAGCGCGATCCGCAGGCGCAACTCGTCGACGTTCGTACCACAGCCGAGTGGTCCTATGTCGGCATCCCCGACCTCGACCCGATCGGCAAGCGTGCCGCCCTCGTCGTCTGGCAGGAGTTTCCCTCGGGCGAGCTGAACCCGAACTTCCAGGCCGAACTTGCCCGCGCCAATCTTCGGCCCGACCAGCCACTCTATTTCATCTGCCGCAGCGGCGCTCGCAGTCTTGCCGCAGCGCGGGAGGCGGCCATCGCTGGTTTCGGCCACGTCTTCAACGTCGCCGACGGCTTCGAGGGACCGCCCGACGCCGAACAGCATCGCGGCCGGATCGCCGGCTGGAAAGCCGCCGGACTGCCGTGGCGTCAAAGCTGACGTGCAATCAGTCCTGCGTTTCGCTGTCGGCGTCATAGACCACCTGCAGGACGGTCAGCCACGGATAGCGCGTGTCGATCAGGACGCCATCAGGACCGACAAGCTTGCCGTCGGACGCGACCGGAACATGGGTCAGCGTCACCGCATCGTCGACGTTGCCGCCGATAACCGCGATCTGACCGGTCTCGCGCGCGACCACGATGGCGCAGTGCGCAGGGAAACCATAGTTCGTCGGCAGCATCTCGTAGCGCACCCGCTCCCCGGAGCCGCGACCGGCGCAGACCAGGTCGCCGAGCTGCGGCGCATACGCCGTGACAGGTTGGGCGTGCAGAATGGTCGCGGCACCAGAGGCGGCGGCATCGATGTAGGTCGAGTGATTGGGCGAGTAGGGAAAGCGCGGCCCTGCTCCCGCCACGCGCATGACATAGGAGATGAAGGCGGCCGACCAGGCATAGTGGCTGTCGTTGCCATACATGAAAATGCCGCCGTCCGCGTCGTGTTTTCCCGTCCAGGACACTTCGCGCTCGTCCGGATCCTGGCCGATCCACCAGTATTCGCCGACCCGTTCCCATAGGCCCGGCCGCCGTTCAGGTTTGAAGACCGGGCCAGTCGGGATCGATCTCGCGTCGGGCGCATCGTCGTCGACAGGCATGCCGAACAGGCGCCACTCGCGCAACGCGATCGCGACCGCGTCGTCGCGCACGAACGGTTCGAAGCCACGTTGAGCGAAGTCGGGCACGTGATCGTCGATCGAGAGCGGCCCTGGACCGGTCTTCGTCTGCGTCAGAGGTGTGGCGACCGGTGTCGCGGTCGGTTGCGGCTGCTCCGCGCAGGCTGCCAGTGTCGCCACGACGGCAAGCGTCAGCGAAGTTCGTGTCATGGGTTCCCAGATCAGACGCGGCCCGTTCTTTACGATTCCGACGCTTCGATCGGAAACAATCCTGCCAGCCCGTCGGCGGTCGCCTCGCAACGGCCCCGCTCGGTGATCAGGCCCGTCACCAGGCGCGCGGGAGTGACGTCGAACGCCGGATTCGCGGCCGGGCTGTCGCTCGGCACCACCCGGACCGTCATGACCGTGCCGTCGAGACCGCGGCCGGTCACGGTGGTGACCTCTGCCGGAGCACGTTCCTCGATCGGGATGTCGTGCAGTCCGTCCGACACTCGCCAGTCGATGGTCGAGGACGGCAGTGCGACCCAGAATGGAACCGCGTTGTCGTGCGCGGCCAGCGCCTTGAGATAGGTGCCGATCTTGTTGGCGACGTCGCCGGTTCGCGTCACGCGATCGGTGCCGACGATGACCAGGTCCACCTCCCGTCGCTGCATCAGGTGCCCGCCGGCGTTGTCGGAAATCACGGTATGCGGGACGCCATGGCGTCCGAGTTCCCATGCCGTCAGCGCTGCTCCCTGGTTGCGCGGACGTGTCTCGTCGACCCAGACATGGACGTCGAGGCCGCGGTCGTGCGCCTTGTAGATCGGGGCGAGCGCAGTGCCCCAATCCACCGCCGCGAGCCATCCAGCGTTGCAATGGGTGAGCACGTTCACGCGTCCTCCGTGTCTCGCCTGCCCTTGCCTTGCGACGTCTTCGATCAGGGCCAGCCCGTGCTCGCCGATGGAAGCGTTCTGCGCGGCGTCCTCGTCGCAGATCGAAACGGCCTCCTCGTAGGCGACTGCGACCCTGTCGACCTCGCGCGTGTTGCGCAGGCGGGTCAGCATCCGCTCCAGTGACCAGCGAAGATTGACGGCCGTCGGACGGGTCGCATTCAGCATGGCGGCGATGCGTTCCAGATGATCCGAACCCGCATCCTCTCGCAGCCCGAGAGCCAGGCCGTAGGCCGCGAGCGCGCCGATCAGCGGTGCCCCACGTACCTGCATGCTTCTGATCGCGTGCGCCACCTGCGAAGCGTCGGTGAGCCGCAGGATTTCGAGCGACCATGGCAGACGGGTCTGGTCGAAAATCCGGACGGACCATCCGTCGGAGCCGTCGACCCAGACACTTCGGTAGGGAGTTCCGTCGATCTTCATGCTGCGAGGTCGATCCCTTCTTGCGGCGGATCTTGCGCCGTCATCTCTGGTGCAACACGCACACCAGAGTGAATAGCCTGCGCGCCGTCTCGAGATCGATGGCAATCTTGCCGCGCAGCCGCTCGGTCATCTGCTCGGCCCCTTCGTTGTGCAGACCCCGCCTGCCCATGTCGATCGCCTCCAGACGCTGCTGGCGCCCTTCCTCGACCGCGAGCGCGTGGCTGTCGAGCAGCAGCATGTAGTCCTTGATCAGCCGACGGAACGGGCCGAGAGCCAGGCCGATCAGACGCATGGGCTTGTCCTCGGCATCGCGTATGTCGAACACCAGACGCCCGTTCTGCGCGGACAGATGGACGATGAACGGACCTTCGAGTCCGGACGGATCGAAGCTGTTCTCCCGTGCGAGATCGGCGATGGCCTGCTCGACGTCACGCGCCAGCAATGGCGCCAAACGTTCGAGGCCGGTCTCGTCGAGCACGATGCGGCTGACCTGAGCATGATTGTTCCCGACCGGTCGCATCAGCCGGAGCCCTGGTCCTCGCGACGCACGTCGAGCTTGAGCAGCAACGCCACGACGCATCCCTTCACCGGCCGCAACAGCGCCAGGCAAAGCAGAAGAGCCACCGGCATGACGACGAGGGTCGTCGCGGCGGTGTCGAGCGTCGTCGTCCGTCCGAGCACCACGACGAGGCCGACCAGCAGGTGCAAGGCGATAAGCATTGTAGCCCAAGGTGGCGCGTCATCGGATGGGAGAGCGCCCAGAGCGGTCTGACACACGCCGCAGCGCGCAACGACCGAAAGGTAGCCAGAGAAGAGCCGCGCCCGTCCGCACACGGGACAACGACTTCGAGCGCCGCGAGCGACGGCGGAAGTCCAGGTTGGGGCCGCCCACGCGCCCGTGAGGTCCGATGTCCGCCGCGAACTCGTCGCCGAGCGGTGGGGTCTCCAGACGTGGCGATCGGTGGACGTCATCGACGAACCATACCCCCGTCACCGTTGTCAGTCACCGGAGAAGCCCGATCAGGTTCTGTGCTCGGGCCGCTTGCGTGCACCTGCTCTTGCGCGCAGGTGCGGTGCCGAGGGAACCGGTGATCGGAGGGCTGATGTTCATCATTCGGAGCGAGGCGGAACTGCACGACGCCCGCCAGCGACTGGACCAGACCAGCGACTTGGCGCTGGTCCCTACGATGGGTGCGCTGCACCAGGGCCATCTTGCACTCGTCGATGCGGCACGTGCCGACGGCAGTGAAGTCATCGTCTCGATCTTCGTCAATCCGCTTCAGTTCGACGCTCGATCAGACCTCGAGCGCTATCCCGCCGACCACGATCGAGACTTCGCGATGTTAAGGGAGGCCGGCTGCTCTCTGGTCTGGCTGCCGACGGTGGACGCGATGTACCCCGCTGGTCATTCGACGACGATCAACGTCGCCGGCCCGGCAGAAGGTCTCGAAGGCGCGGCGCGGGCCGGCCATTTTCGCGGCGTCGCGACTGTCGTCGCCATTCTTCTGGCGCAGACGAGGCCGACGAAGGTCTGGCTCGGCGAGAAGGACTGGCAACAGCTCCAGGTGGTTCGCCGCATGATCGCGGACCTGCGTGTTCCCGTATCGGTGCGCTCGCTTCCGACCGTCCGTGCGTCGGACGGTCTGGCATTGTCGTCGCGAAATCGCTTCCTCACGCCCGAGGAACGCAGGCTCGCGCCGTTGCTCTATGCCGGACTGCGATCGGCCGCTGCCAGGATCGAGGAGGGCGTCGACCTCCCTGCGGCATTGGCGGAGTGCCGGGCAGGTCTCACGCGCGAAGGCTTCGTGGTCGAATATCTGGTTCTTGCAGATAGGGAAACGCTGGTCCCTATCGACCGGCCCGCTTCAAAGGTTCGGCTGCTGGCTGCGGTTCGGCTGGGTAGCGTGCGTCTGCTTGATAATGTCGATGTCCGATGAACCCCGGTGGCTACCGCGGCACGCTGATGGCAGTCAATTTCGCTGAAACTATGGCGTAACGACTGCTTTTCGTTGACACGGCTCGCCACGATGCGAGATTG
>CAXTUK010000163.1:5155-5827 GCA_964247395.1 uncultured Acetobacteraceae bacterium | reverse complement strand
GCCGACCAGCCGGCTGAGCTGGTCCTGCGCGCGGGGGCCCGCGACCGCGGCCTGCCGATCCGGGTCGAGGGATTGCTGGCCTTCGGCGGCCACCAGCCGGGCCGGCGCATTCACGGGCGACCGATCATCGGGCGGGTCGACGAGGCGGGAATGATGCTCGAGCGGCTTCGGGCGGCCGGGCGGCTGCCCGACGCGCTGGTGATCACCGATCCGGAATTCCGTGGATCCAAGCTCGCCAGGCTGATCGAGCAGGCGAACCGGGCGGGCGTGACGGTCCGGCGTGCACCACGGCCGACGGCGCTGTCGGAGGCCGCCGAGATCGAGCTGCGCCCGGTCTCGCTCGAGGAGTTGCTGAACCGCCAGCAGGTGCCGCTCGACCGCGACGGGATGCGCCGGCTGGTCGAGGGACGACGGGTGCTGGTGACCGGGGCTGGCGGCTCGATCGGGTCGGAGCTTTGCCGCCAGGTCGCGTCGCTGTCGCCGGGGTCGCTGGTGCTGCTCGATTCCAGCGAGTACGCGCTGTGGTCGATCGGGCTGGAGCTCAGCGAGGGCAGGGCCGGGGCGATCCCCCAGGTCGCGGTGATCGCCGACGTGCGGGATCGGGCGCGGCTGCGGGCGATCTTCGAGGCGCCCCGTCCGGAGCTGGTGTTGCCTGCCGCGGCGCTCAAGCCC
>CAXTUK010000163.1:0-5139 GCA_964247395.1 uncultured Acetobacteraceae bacterium | reverse complement strand
GGCGGGCCCCCCCCCCCGGGGGGGGGCCCCGCACCCGCCCGCGCGGCCCCCGGGGGGGGGGCGGGCGGACGCGATGGTGGTGATCTCGACCGACAAGGCGGTCAACCCGTCGAGCCTGATGGGCGCGTCCAAGCGTCTGGCCGAGATGTATTGCCAGGGGCTGCATATGCGCGGCCGCGACGAGCCGGGTGCAACACGGCTGGTGACGGTGCGGTTCGGCAACGTGCTCGGCTCCACCGGGTCGGTGGTGCCTGTGTTCAGGCGCCAGCTCGAGCGCGGCGGCCCGCTGACGGTCACGCATCCCGACATGCAGCGCTATTTCATGACGGTCACCGAAGCGGTGGGCCTCGTTCTGCAGGCGAGCGTCGCCGGTGGCGAGCGGGGGACGGTGGAAGCGCGGCAATTGGCCGAAGGGGGGATTTTCGTGCTCGACATGGGGGTGCCGGTGCGGATCGACGATCTCGCCCGGCAGATGATCCGCCTCGCCGGGCTGCGGCCCGACGAGGACGTGGCGATCACCTACAGCGGATTGCGGCCTGGCGAGAAGCTCTTCGAGGAGCTGTTCCACGGCAGCGAGCCGCCGTTGCCGACCGGATATCCGGGGCTGCTGATGGCCACGCCGCGGACCAACGATCCGGCGTTCGTGGGGCGCGCGCTCGACGAGCTCGAGGCGGTCTGCCATCGCGGCGACGAGGTTGCGGCGCGCGGGATCGTGGCGCGGCTGGTGCCGGAATACGCGGCCGCCGAGGCGGCGGCTTGAAGCCGATCGCGTTCCTCGATCTCGCGGCGCAGCAGCGTCGGATCGAACCCGCGCTGCGGGCGCGGCTGGAGGCGGTGCTGGCGCATTGCCGTTTCGTGCTGGGCCCCGAGGTCGAGGAGCTGGAGCGCCGGCTCGTGTCGTTCTGTGGCGCCGCGCACTGCGTGACGGTCTCGTCAGGCACGGACGCGCTGCAGATCGCGATGATGGCCGAAGGGATAGGACGCGGCGATGCGGTGTTCCTGCCGGCGTTCACCTATACCGCGACCGCCGAGGTGCCGCTGGTGCTCGGTGCGACGCCGGTGTTCGTCGACATCGATCGGCGGACCTTCCAGATCGACCCGGAGCATCTTCGCGAGCGGATCGGGACGGTCCTTTCGCGCGGGGCGCTCCGGCCGCGCGCGATCGTCGGTGTCGATCTGTTCGGCCAACCGGCGCCCTGGCAGGCGCTGCGCGCGATCGCCGAGCGGTTCGGCATCTTCCTGCTTGATGACTGCGCACAGAGCTTCGGCGGCTCGCTTCACGGGCGGCGGCTGGGGCGCGAGGCGGCCGCGACGGCGGCGAGCTTCTTCCCGTCCAAGCCGCTCGGCGCCTACGGCGACGGCGGCGCGCTGTTCACCGAAACCGCCGAGCGCGCGGCGCTTTACCGAAGCCTTCGGACGCATGGGGAGGGCAGCACGCGCTACGAGGTCCTGCACACGGGGATGAACGGGCGGCTCGACACGCTGCAGGCCGCGGTGCTGTTGGCCAAGCTCGACGTCTTCGAGGAAGAGCTCGCGCGGCGGGAGGCGGTCGCGCGGCACTACGATGAACGGCTGGAGGGCGTCGTGGAGCTCCCCGCACGGGTGCCGCAGAGCGCCAGCGCCTGGGCCGTCTATTCGATCCTGTTGCCCGACGAGCCGTCGCGCGACGATCTGCGGGCGCGACTCGCCAATGGCGGCGTGCCGACGGCGGTCTACTATCCGAGGCCGCTGCACGCGCAGCCGGCCTATGCGCCGCATCACGATGGGGCGGTGCTGCCGGTGGCCGATGATGTCTCGACGCGCATCCTGGCGCTGCCGATCCATCCTGATCTGGAGCCCAACGACATCGAGCGGGTTTGCGCTGCGATCAGGCGGATCAGAGGCGCTTAGAGCTCGAAGAAAAGCTGAAGCGCGCTGACCGTTTCCGGTCAGCCTGGAAGCGCTCTAGCCCCCAGTTCTGCCAGCGATGGCGACCTCGCGGGCACGGCCGTTGTCGCGCATCTCCTCGATCAGTTCGGGGCGTTTGCGTGCTTGCGAGCGATACACCCCGTGCACGGCGCGGACGAGTTCGCCGTTCCGGCCAAGCAGCGCGTCGCCCATCTCGACGATCCGCAGATTGGGCCAGATCTGCGGGCGGATCTGCAGGATCTCGGCGAAGACCTCCTCGCCCGAGCGTTCCGGGGTGGCCTGCGCGAGCAGCAGCGACATCGAGGCGGACGAGCGCGACACGCCGGCGTGGCAATGGACGAGGAGGTGGGCGCCGGTCGGCATCTCGGCGTCCAGGTCACGGCCGAAGGCGAGCAGCTGGCGCACGTCTTTCTCGGTGGGCATGATCTTGCCGGGCTGCGGGTCGACGATGTCGTCGAAATGCAGCTCCAGACGGGTGTGCTCGCCGTAGTCGCCGAAATCGGTGGGCGACGGGAAGTCCGGATCCAGGATCGACAGCACGTGCGTCACCCCGGCCGCCGCATGGCCGGAAAGCTCCTGCAGGCCGCACACGGTGATCTTGAAGGGGAGGTCCATGTCGTCGCGCCAAGCTGTGGGGTTCGCAAATTGGCCCAAGCCGCTTCACGGCGATAGCCTCGGTGGCTGGAATGGAACCTCTTTCCAGGCGAACCGGGCGTCTCCCGCGCGTTCTGATGCGATGGAGAGGCCAGCATGACAGATCAAGCCGATGACGAGATGTCCGATCACCAGGCCGGCAAGGCTGAGGAACGCGAACAGCGTGGCATCCCGCCGGAGATGGAGGAGCACGAATCGAAGGGCTCGCCTGACGACCGCCGGCTGAAGAGCGAGGTCGCGCATGGCAGACCGGACGAGAAGGATCCGATGCCCGGGAGGAAGCCGTGACGTCCCTGGCTGACGGGACGCATGTTCCGTCGCTCGGGCTGGGCACGTGGAAGATGGGCGACCCGAGCGCACGCGAGGTCGAGCGGAACGCCATCCGGCTTGGCCTCGATCTCGGGATGACGCTGGTCGACACCGCCGAGATGTATGGCGATGGGGCGTCCGAGACGCTGGTCGGCGAGGCGATCGCCGGCCGCCGCGACGAGGTGTTCGTGGTGACGAAGGTGCTGCCGTCGAATGCGACCAGGTCGGGCATACCGGCGGCGTGCGGCCGCAGCCTCAAGCGGCTCGGATGCGGACGGATCGACCTCTATCTGCTGCACTGGCGGGGCGGCGAGGAGCTCGCAACCGTGGTCGAGGCGTTCGAGCGGTTGCGCGAGGCGGGCGACATCGCGCGCTGGGGCGTGTCGAATTTCGACGTCGGCGACCTCGAGGAACTGGCGGCGCTCGACCCGGGAGGCGGCTGCGCCGCCAACCAGGTGCTCTACAACCCGCAGGCGCGTGGTATCGAATTCGACCTGCTGCCCTGGTCGCGCGAACGCGGGATGGCGGTGATGGCCTACTCGCCGGTGGGGCAGGGCGGGCGGCTGCTGCGGGAGCCGGCGATGCTGGAGGTGGCGCGGCGTCACGGGGTCAGCCCGGCGATGGTGGCGGTCGCTTGGTCGTTGCGCGAGCCGGGCGTGATCTCCATTCCTAAGGCCGCCGATCCTGTGCACGTGCGCGAGAACGCGCGGGCGGCGGATCTGGCCCTGACGGCCGAGGACCTGGCGTCGATCGACCGCGCGTTTTCGAAGCCGGCGGCCAGGCAGGCGCTGGGGATGCTCTGACCCGGGCGACCTGCTATTCGAAATCGGTCGGCAGGGTGCTGTCCAGGGCATGTTCGAACATGCGTTGGAGCTGGGCTGGAAGCACGCGCCCACGTGACAGGTCGTCCGGCAGGGTGTCGCGCGCGAACCATCCGACGGCCGACGTTTCCGGCCCTGTGCCCGCTTCGCCGCCGACGATCTCGCAGATGAAGAACAACTTGTAGCACGAGAAAGGCTCGGCCGAGTGGCCTTGCCGGGTGCGGTCGCAGACGGCGGCAAGCTTGCGCACGCTCGTCTCGAGGCCGCTCTCCTCGCGCATCTCCTTGACGACGTTCTCGGCGGCCGTGAGGTTCACGTCGGCCCAGCCGCCCGGAAGGGTCCAGCGGTCGGCGTCCGCCTTCTCGCGCACCATCAGGAGCCGGCCCTGCGCGTCGAAGGCGGCGCCGCGGACGTCGATCTTGGGTGTCGCGTAGCCGGTCTGCGAGGCGAATAGGCCCTCGATCCGTTCGATGCCGGTGCCGGTGCGAGCAGCCTCCATGCGGGCGGCCAGCGCGCGCAGGCGCTCGTAACGTTCGCGGTCGTAGTCGTCCGGGTCGAAAGCCAGCCCCGTCTGCGCGATCGCCTGGATCTCGCGCGCCCAGGTCAGCCAGTCCGGTTCGCTCATGGGTGCACTCGCTGGTTCTGTTCTACGCTGGTGCTTCCCGGATTCGGCTCCGGTTGCCAAGGCGAGGTTCGGCACTGTCCCTGTTGATCCTGCTCGTGCTGCTGTTCGCGACGCTCGCCCTGGCCGGCATCGCGGCGCTGGCGCCCGCGACGTCCGGGGCGTCGCTGGTGGCGCCGGTGTGTGTCGTGTGCCTGCTGGCCGGCGTGGTCGGGCTGACCGGCAGCGACGCCGCGTCGTCGCTCACGCTGCCGGTCGGGTTTCCCGGCCAGTCCACGGTCTTCGCCATCGACCGGGTGTCGCTGGCGTTCGTGCCGGCGGTCGCCATCGCGGGAGCGGCGGCGAGCCTGCTGGCGCCCGATACGAGGCGGGTCGCCGCCCTGGTCGCGTCCGTGCTGCTGGTTCTGTGTGCCGGGGATGCATGTCTGCTGGTGCTCGGGACCGGGCTGGCGGCGCTGGTGATCCGGCCTGCGACGGTGCCGGTCTGCGCGCTGGGATTGGCGGCGTCGATTGCTGGCCTGCTGCCGCATGGCGGCTTCCTGGGACAGGACTCGCTGGCGGCGTTGCGGACCGGCGGGGGGGGGGGGGCGCGCGGGGGGCGGGGCCCGGGGGGGGCGGGGGGGGGGCGGGGCCCCCGCCGGCCCCAGGCCTGGAGTCCTGCGGCGCGTTGTCGCCGTTGCTGGGATTGTTCCTTCTGGTGCGGGTGCTGTTCGATCTGAGCGGACCTGCGACGCCGTTCGTCTGGGGCCTGGTGGTGATGGGCGCGGGGCTCGCGGGTTCCGTCTCGTGCGGACGGCGGGCGGTCCGTGCGGCGACGCTGGACGC
>CAXTUK010000162.1:2892-5863 GCA_964247395.1 uncultured Acetobacteraceae bacterium | reverse complement strand
CGGCCGAGGCCTCGTCGTCGCGCCCTATCTCGCGACCGTCGTTCTCGGCGGCGGCTTCGTCCGGCTCGGCGGCAGCGATGCGCAGCGCCAGGCGATCATCCCCGGCATCGTCGACGGCGCGCGCACGCTCGCCTTCGCCCAGACCGAACGGCAGGCCCGCTACGATCTCGGCGACGTCGCCACCTCCGCCAGGCGTGACGGCGACGGCTTCGTCCTCGACGGCGCCAAGGGCGTCGTGCTCCACGGCGACAGCGCCGACCTGATCGTGGTCAGCGCGCGCACCGAGGGCGACCGCCGCGACCGCCAGGGCATCAGCCTGTTCCTGGTCGATGCCGCAGCCCCCGGCCTCGCGAGGCGCGGCACCCCCACCCAGGACGGAATGCGCGCCGCCGAGATCACGCTGGACAACGTCCATGTCGGCCCCGACGCATTGCTCGGCGCCAAGGGCGAGGGCCTCGTCCTGATCGAGCGCGTCGTCGACCTCGCCATCGCGGCACTCGCCGCCGAAGCGGTCGGCGCGATGCAGGCCCTGCACGAGACCACGGTCGACTACCTCAAGCAGCGCAAGCAGTTCGGCGCCACGCTCGGCAGCTTCCAGGCGCTGCAGCATCGGGCGGCCGACATGCTGGTCAATCTCGAGGAAGCCCGGTCGATGGCGATGTACGCCGCGATGATGGCCGAGCACCCGGACGCGCGCGAGCGCCGCGCCGCGCTGTCGGCCGCCAAGATCCAGATCAACCGTTCCGCCCGCAGCCTCGGCCAGGAGGCGGTGCAGCTGCATGGCGGCATCGCGATGACCTGGGAATACAAGGCCGGCCACATCTTCAAGCGGCTCACCACGATCGAGACCCTGTTCGGCGACACCGACCACCATCTGCGCGCGCTGGACGCCGCCGGCGGCCTGGTCGAGACTGCGTAAACAGGAAGACCGGACGAGGAGGACGACATGCCCGACGACCTGAAACCCGTCTCGCCGAACAGCCGGATGGAGGCGTCCGAGTGGTCGGTGCGCGTCGAACTGGCCGCACTCTACCGGCTGGTGGCGCTCTATGGCTGGGACGACGCGATCTTCACCCACATCTCGATGCGCGTGCCCGGCCCGGAGCACCATTTCCTGATCAATCCCTACGGCGTCTTCTTCGAGGAGATGACCGCGTCGGCGCTGGTCAAGGTCGATCTCGACGGCAGGATCGTCGAGGAGACGCCCTACCGCATCAATCCGGCCGGCTTCACCATCCACTCCGCCATCCACGCGGCGCGCGAGGACGCCCAGTGCGTCATGCACCTGCACACCGATGACGGGGTCGGCGTCTCGGCCCAGGCGGACGGCCTGCTGCCGATCAGCCAGACCGCCCTGATCGTGCGGCCGATGCTCGCCACCCACGACTACGAGGGCATCGCGCTCAATCTCAGCGAACGCGAGCGCATCGTCCGCGATCTCGGCGGCAAGTCGTTGATGCTGCTTCGCAACCACGGCACGCTCGCCGTCGGCCCGACCGCCGGCGCGACGTGGCTCGGCATGTTCTTCCTCGAACGCGCCTGCAGCCAGCAGGTCGCCGCCCTCTCGGGCGGACGCGAGGGCATCATCACCGCCCCTCAGGAGAGCCAGGACGAGGTCCTCGCCCAGACCAGGGGATCGGCCGCCAACGCCGTCGCACCGCTCGCCTGGCCAGGCTTCCTGCGGCGCCTCGACCGCCATCTGCCCGGCTACGCCGACTGAGCCGTGCCGCACTTCGGCGACTACCAGAACGAGATCTATTTCGCGGGCCTCGGCGGGGTCGTCCCCACCTGGCCGGTCGATCACGCGACGCTCGAGAAGCGCGCGTCGGCGGCGCTGCCGCCCTCGGTCCTCGATTATGTCCGGGGCGGCTGCGGCGACGAGTTCACCCAGGACCGCAACGCCGAGGCGTTCCACCATTGGGGTCTCGTCCCGCGCATGATGGTGGACTGCTCGGTTCGGGACCTGTCGGTCGACATGTTCGGTCTCCATCTGCCGACGCCGGTCTTCATGGCGCCGATCGGCGTGATCGGGATGTGCGCCCAGGACGGGCATGGCGACCTCGCCGCCGCCCGCGCCGCCCGCGCGACGTCGGTGCCGATGATCGCCTCCACCCTGTCGAACGATCCGCTCGAGGACGTCGCCGCCGCGCTCGGCGACGCGCCCGGCTTCTTCCAGCTCTACACCCCCAGGGACCAGGCGCTCGCCGAGAGCCTGGTGCACCGCGCCGAGGCGGCCGGCTTCAAGGCCATCGTGGTCACGCTCGACACCTGGGTCACGGGATGGCGGCCGCGCGACCTCAACCAGTCCAGTTTCCCCCAGCTCCGCGGCCACGTGCTGGCCAACTATTTCTCCGACGCCAACTTCCGCGCCCTGCTCGACCGCCCGCCCGCGGATGACTTGCGCGCGGCGGTGATCCAGTGGGCACGGACCTTCGGCAGGCCGCTGACCTGGGCCGACATGCCCTGGCTCCGCTCGATGACCAGGCTGCCCCTGATCCTCAAGGGCATCTGCCACCCCGACGACGCGCGCCGCGCAATCGACGGAGGTGCGGACGGCATCTACTGCTCCAATCATGGCGGTCGGCAGGCCAACGGCGGCATCGCCGCGATCGACATGCTGCCCGCCATCGTCGAGGCCTCCGGCACCACGCCGGTGCTGTTCGACTCCGGCGTCCGCTCCGGCAGCGACATCGCCAAGGCGCTGGCGATCGGCGCCACCGCGGTGGGCATCGGCCGTCCCTATGCCTACGGCCTGGCCCTCGGCGGCACCGAAGGCATCGTCCACGTCCTGCGCAGCCTGCTCGCCGAAGCCGATCTGCTCATGGCGGTCGACGGCTTCCCGACCATCGCGGCCCTGCGGCAGGCCGGCGCGCGACGCATCGGCGCGCTCTGAGCGGGCGCCGCTCTACGAGTCGGGGGGGGGGGGGGGGGGGCGGCCCCCCCCCCCCCCCCCCCCCGGGCGCGCGCGGGG
>CAXTUK010000162.1:0-2882 GCA_964247395.1 uncultured Acetobacteraceae bacterium | reverse complement strand
CACCCCACCAAAGGCGGGGCCTTTGGAAACCCACTTTATGGCGCGGCGGCCTCTTTTAGCCCGGCGAATTCTGTCGCTTCCGCTCGCGTTCAACTGGTTGCGCTGTTCGGAACGACGATCAACCGCTCACCCATCGGACGCCGGGCATGACGCACGCTGGCCCACGTGATGAGCGCAGTGCCGATCACGGTCGGCACGATGAACACCACCGGTTTCGGCAGGAAACCGAGATTGACCACCATGAACGCCGTCGCGGTCGCGACATAGGCGCCCCCCATGCCCGCGATGTGCGCGAGCAGCCAGTCCGGCCGGGCGGCATGCAGCAGCAGCCATTGCCGCGCCGCGAGCACCAGGCCGCCGGCGCCGAAGAACAGGCCCGTCGCGTCGGCGGGCGAAGCGCTGCGCCACAGCAGCCACGCGCCGAAGCAGCCCAGCAGCAGGCAGGCCGTATCGTCCATCCAGCCCGGGCGCGCCCCGCGGCGGAACCGCGCCGCGCGGACCCCGGAGACGATCAGGAAGCCGGTCAGCACCGCGATCGTCAGCAGCAGCCGGTCGCGCACCAGCACCGCCAGTACGAAGGCCGAGACGGAGGCCAACCCCAGCGCGGACGCGAAGACCTGGCCCGCCCGGCGGTGTAGCGGACTGCCCTTGCGCGTGAGCATCGACACCGGCCCGGTCAGAAGGGCAACGCCGCCGCCCGCGACGTGGATGCCGAGAAGCACCTGGAATGCAAACACCACACGCCATCCCCACTTGTCAGCGTCAAGATCGCGCGCCTCCATCGTCGCTGTCAAACGGAATTTGTCAGTGTCAAGAAAGTCCGGCATCCCATGCCACGATGAGAGAGAGGTCCTACCACCACGGCGCGCTCCGACCGGTCCTGCTCGAGGTCGCGGAGCAGATGCTCGAACGGGACGGCCCCGACCTCCTGTCGCTCCGCGCCATCGCGCGTGCGGCCGGCGTGTCGCATGCCGCGCCCGCGCACCATTTCGGCGATCTGCGCGGCCTGCTGACCGCTCTCGCCGCCATGGGCTTCCGACGTTTCACCGAGCAGCTCGAGGCGGCAGCCGCAACGCAAGAGGACCGGTTGCGAGCGCTCGGCCGCGCCTATGTCGGGTTCGCCCGCGAGCACTCGGGCCTGTTCCTGCTGATGTTCCGCCATGGCCAGCTCGATCGCCAGGACGCCGCCCTGAAGACGGCGGCAGCCGCCTCGTTCGCGGTGCTCGCGAAAGCCGCCGGCCGGCACGCCCATCCGCTCGCCTCGTGGTGCCTCGTCCACGGCTTCGCCATGCTGCTGCTCGACCACCGCCTGCCGCCGGCGCCGGCGCCGGAGGTTCTGCTCGAGTCGGTGCTCGGCGCCGACTGAACCAGCGGGGTGATCTCCGGTGCGAACGGTTCTCGCGCAGCCCTCTCGCTCACCGCTCCCGCGTCGAAGCCGCGTCGCCCGAACGCATGACGCTCAGCCGCTTCTTCATTCCCGCCATCCGCCGCTGATGATCGGCACCGCGCCGCATCGCCACCCCGACCGCCAGGATGTCCACCACGACCAGCGCCGCGAGCCGCGAGATCGTCGGCGTGTAGATGTCGGTGTTCTCCAACGTCTCGACGACCAGCAGCAGGTCGCAGAGCCGGCCCATCCGCCCCTGCCGGCCGGAAATCCCGATCACGATGGCGCCACTGTCCCGCGCGGCGCGGACGACGTCGAGCAGGCTCGTCGTCTGTCCGGTGTTGGAGATCGCCACCGCGACGTCGCCCGCGCGCATCATCGACGCCGCGATGAACTGCTGGTGCGAATCCAGATGCACCGTGCAAGGCACGCCGAACAACGGGAACTTCTGCTGCGCGTCCGCCGCCACGATCCACGATGCGCCGAAGCCGAAGAACTCGATCCGCCTCGCGCCCACCAGGAGATCGATCGCGCGCGCGACCGCCGCATGGTCCAGCTGGCTGCGTGCCCAGTCGAGGCTGGTCATCGTGTAGTCGAACACCTTGTCGGTCAGCGTCCGCGGCGTATCGGTCGCACCCAGCACCGACTGCGTCGCCGGAACGCCGAGCGCCACGCTGTGCGCGAGCTTGAGCTTGAAATCCTGGAAACCCTCGAGCCCGAGCGCCGCGCAGAACCGCATCACCGTCGGCTCGCTCACGCCGGCCTTTCGCGCGGTCTCCGCCATGGTCGCCCCGAGAGCCGCCTGCGGGTTCGACAGCACGTGCTCGGCCACCCTGCGGTCGGATTTCCGAAGTTCCGGCATGCGCGCAAGGATGACCTCGAGTACGTTCCGCCCCGACGCGGCGCGCACGGCAGGCTTGACCTCCGCCCTCAACCTGGCGGTCCGTTCCGACCCAGAAGCAAGACCCTGCCGATATCGGGCCGCCGGATCGCAGGACGCAGGCCGAACCCGTCCTGCCGCACCGCCGCCGCCTCGATCGAAACCGGATCGGCTGTGTTGAAGGCGAACATCCCGAAATGGTGCGGGATCAGCTGATCGACGCCGGTCTCCGCGCACAACGCGATCGCCTCCTCGAGGGTGAAATTCCCGGCGATCCCGGCTTGGGTCAGCGCCGGATCGCGTCCGTTCACCGGCAGCAGCGCCAGCTCCGGCGCCAGCGCGCGCACCGCCTCGACGAGCCCGGCATACGGCACGCAGTCGCCGCTATGATAGAGGCGCCGCCCGGCCGCCTCGATGCCGAAGCCGAGGAACCGGTGCCGCCCCTGCTCGTCCCGTTCAAGCATTTCGTGCGCGGCGGCGACCGGGTGGAGCGTCAGCTCGGCGTCCGGCAACGGCCGCAGCGCGCGCCCGTCCTCCGCCGGCACCAGCCGCGCAGCCGGCAGACCCAGAGCCGCCGCGTGCTCGAGCTCGGCCTCCGGCACCACGAAGCGGCAG
>CAXTUK010000161.1:0-5902 GCA_964247395.1 uncultured Acetobacteraceae bacterium | reverse complement strand
CGCTCCGGCGGGCTACTTACCAACAGCTCCTACAACACCACCCGGGACACGGCCCGGAAGATGAATTTCCGCAGCCTGCTAGGGCTCATCACCTGGATCAGCAACCCGATCGGCAAGGGCGTTGACCTCCAGACGCGCGCCTACACGCCCTGCTTGACCTACCTGAGGCAACCCCTTGATTTCCGTTGGTTCACCATGGTCTTGGCAGCAGTGACAATCCACGCCACGGCGTTCCGACGTTCGAGGACGCGTGGATCGCACATTACTTCTTCAAGTCGCTCGATGAATACATCTGGAAAGCGTCAAGCGGTTTTGATCTGCGGCAGGAGTTGTCTTTCGATGTCGAACGATTGGCCGGCTATCTGAAGTGGTTCGATCGGTCGTCCTCCGTCGAGGATCGACGCGCCCTCCCCCACCTCGACGCACTCAAGCACGAGCTGGCGAGGCTCCGGTCTCTGCCGGGATTGCAGCAAGCGGAGAACGACATCCGCCGGAACTTCGCCGAGCGCGTCGACGCGATGAAGACCGAGTTGGCACGCGCCGTCGAAGCCTTCCCTGGCTTCGACCTTCGCTCCAAGGAGCAACTGCTTAAACTCCTCGGCATTCAAGCACGCGCCATCTGAGCGGTTCGTTACGGTAGGTTCGATCTTCCGATCGAGGTCTGAGCCGCCTGACACTTGGTCGAGTGGCCTCGCCGGCTTCGCCGCGGGCAGGATGACTTTTGCGCAATGAAGCTTTACGCTAGGATTGAGCAGCCTGCAGCGGCCACCAAGCTCCGCGAGCCAACTCGGGCTTTCGGGCAAGATCGTAACGGGATCCCGTGTCAACATGTCGGCAGGCAGATGGCTTCGACAGGTCTCTATTGGCTTCCTGGGTTGGAAGACGCCTCAGCCAGAATGAGACAGGCTCGCGAGACAGGGCTGCTGTGGCCGGAGCTGGCGGCGCTGGCGCGCCACGATCTCGACGCGAGGGCGACGGACCGGCGGGCCGGGCTGCGACGCCGATTGTTTCCCGACGGCGCGCCGTCGGGGAGCGGAACCGCGCCGGTGCGGCTCGCCCTGCTCGGCTCTTTGACGCTCTCGCAGCTCGAAGGCGGCATCATCGCAGGCGGCCTGCGGCGCGGGCTCTGGGTCGAGACGCACGTCTCGGAATATGGCCGCACCCTGCAGGACATCCTCGATCCCGCGTCCTCGCTCGCCGGCTTCGCGCCCACCCACATCCTGCTCGCCTTCGATGCGCGCACCGCAGCGAGCCGGGGCGCGCGCGCCGGGTCGGCCGCCGAGGCGGTCGACGCGTTCGTCGACCACGTCGAGACCTGCTGGAGACGGGCGCGCGAGCGGTTCGCCGGCGTGTCGATCCTGCAGCAGGCGCTGCTGCCGGTGCTGCCGCGGGTGATGGGCAGCAACGAGCGGCGGCACGGGCTGTCGCCGGCCGCCCTGGTCGACCGCATGAACGAGGCGATCGCCGAACGCGCGGAGGCGGCGGGGGTCGACCTGATCGATCCCGCCGCGGTGTCGATGGGACGCGACCCGTCGTTCTGGTACGACCCGCTGATGTGGTTCAAGGCCAAGCAGGAGGTGAGCCCGATCGCGGCGCCGATATATGGCGACATAGTGGGCCGGGTGCTGGCGGCCCAGCAGGGACGCAGCGCCAAATGCCTGGTGCTCGATCTGGACAACACGCTGTGGGGCGGGGTGATCGGCGACGACGGGCTCGAGGGCATCGTGCTCGGACAGGGCAGTCCGGGCGGCGAGGCGTTCCTCGCGGTGCAGCAGCACGCGCTCGACCTGTCGCGTCGCGGGGTGATCCTGGCGGTGTGCTCGAAGAACGACGAGGCCAACGCGCTGCTGCCGTTCGAGCGCCATCCCGACATGCTGCTCAGGCGCGGCGACATCTCGGCGTTCGTGGCGAACTGGCACGACAAGGCGTCCAACATTCGCGGCATCGCCGAGATGCTCGATATCGGCGTCGACAGCCTGGTGTTCCTCGACGACAACCCGTTCGAGCGCAACCAGGTGCGCGCGGCGCTGCCGGCGGTCGCGGTGCCGGAGGTGCCGGACGATCCGGGACTGGTGCCGTTCTGCCTCGCCGACGCGGGTTATTTCGAGGCGGTCGCGGTCACCGCGGACGACCTGGCAAGGCGGGCGCAATACGCCGCCAACGCCGAGCGGCAACGCAAGCGCGAGGACGCGGGCGACATCTCGACCTATCTCGCCAGCCTCGACATGCGGATGAAGTGGCACCGGTTCCGACCCGTGGACCACGAGCGCACGGTGCAGCTGATCAACAAGACCAACCAGTTCAACCTGACCACGCGCCGCTACACGGGCGCCGAGGTGCTGGCGGTGGCCGGCGATCCGCGCGCGGTCGGGCTGACGTTCCGGCTGGTCGACAGCTTGGGCGACAACGGCATCATCGCCGTCGTCATCGCCCGCATCGAGGGCACGACCGCGGTGATCGACACCTGGCTGATGAGCTGCCGGGTGCTGGGACGCGGCGTGGAGGCGGCGACGCTCGACGTGCTCGCCCGCGAGGCGGCCTCGCTCGGCGCCACGTCGCTGGTGGGCCTCCATGTCCCGTCCGAGAAGAACGCCATGGTGCGCGACCACTACGGCAGGCTCGGCTTCTCGGCCGAGCCGCCGGGGCCGGACGATCCGCCCGGCGCGCAGCGGAGCCGCTTGACGATCGCCGGCCGCGCGGCGACACCCCACTTCATCAGCATCGAGGAGCCGGGCGCATGAGCGAGACCGAGATTTTCAGCCGGGTCCAGGACGTGGTGCGGGACTGCCTGGACAAGCCCGACCTGGTGCTGCGGCCCGACATGGTCGCGCGCGACGTCGAGGGCTGGGACTCGATCGCCATGGTCAACATCATCCTGCAGACGCAGAAGATGTTCGGCATACGGTTCAAGAGCACCGAGATCGACGAGCTCGTCAACGTGGGGGACTTCGTGACCAAGATCGAGGCGAAGAAGGGGCGCTGACCGTGACCGAGCGCCGTATCCTGATCGTCGGCGCCGGCTTCGCCGGCGCGGTGCATGCGCGCGTGCTCGCGAAGGCGGGCTACGCGGTCGACGTGATCGACCGGCGGCCGCACATCGCCGGCAACGCCTATGACGAGGTCGATGCGACCGGCGTGCGCGTGCATCGCTACGGGCCGCACCTGTTCCACACCAACAACGAGACCGTGGTGGAGTGGCTGCGTCGGTTCGGCACGTTCGTCGACTATGCGCACAAGGTCGAGGCGATGGTCGAGGACGGCCAGTTCGTCCCGCTGCCGGTCAACCGCCGCACGATCGAGCTGGTGTTCGACACCAGGCTTGCCGACGCCGCGGCGGCGGAGCGCTTCCTGCGCGAGGTCGCGGTGCCGATCGAGGCGCCGGCCAACGCGGCCGAGCATCTCAATTCGCAGATCGGCGTCAGGCTGACCGACCTGTTCTTCCGGCCCTACACGCGCAAGATGTGGGGGATGGATCTCGAGGAGATGTCGGCCGCGGTGGTCCAGCGGATCCCGATCCGGACCGACGACGAGGACCGGTATTTCCCGAACGACCGGTTCCAGATGCTGCCCGCGAAAGGGTATACGGGCGTATTCGAACGCATCCTCGACCACGAGAGGATCAGCGTCCGGCTGTCGACCGAGTTCGATCGCGCGATGCAGCGCGACTACGATCATTGCCTGAACAGCATGCCGATCGACGAATACTACGAGGAGCGTTTCGGACCGCTGCCCTACCGCTCGATCCGGTTCCACAACGAGCAGCGGCCCGCCTCGTCCGATTTCGGCCGGGCGGCGACGATCAACTTCACCGATCGCGGCCCGATCACCCGTGAGACGGACTGGACCCGGCTGCCTGGGCATCGCGTGTCGGACGGGTCGGGGCTGAAGACCGTCACCCGCGAGGAGCCTTGCGACTATCGCGACAACGATCTCGAACGCTACTATCCGGTCAAGACGTCCGACGGCCGCTACGATGCGGTCTACAGGCAGTACAAGGCGCAGGCCGACCTGGAAGGCGACGTGACGTTCATCGGGCGTTGCGGCACCTACCAGTATCTGGACATGCATCAGGTCATCAACCAGTCGCTGGCGAGCGCCGAACGGTTCCTGGCCGCCAGGCGCTGATCGGGCGGCGACGCCACAGTCGGAGCGAGAGCGAATGCGCGTGCTTGTCACCGGCGGCGCCGGTTTCGTCGGCAGCCACACCGTGCTCGCCCTCGTCGACCGCGGCGACGAGGTCGTGGTGCTGGACAATCTGCGGCAGGGGCACGAGGCGGCGGTGCCCGCTTCGGCCAGGCTGATCACGGGCGACCTCGCCGACGCGGCGCTGGTCGACCGGGTGCTGTCCGAGGGGCGGTTCGACGCGGTGATGCATTTCGCGGCGCTGTCGCTGGTGGGCGAGAGCATGCGGCAGCCGATGCTGTATTTCTCCCAGAACGCCGGCCTGGGCATCGCGCTGATCGATGCGTGCGTCCGCCACGGCGTCGGACGGTTCATCCTGTCCTCAACGGCGGCCCTGTTCGGCAACCCGGACGAGATCCCGATCTCGGAACGGACCAGGATCGATCCGGGATCGCCCTACGGCGAGAGCAAGCTGATGATCGAGCGCGCCCTGTCCTGGGCCGATCGCATCCACGGGCTGCGCAGCGCCTGCCTGCGTTATTTCAATGCCGCCGGGTCCGATCCCGCCGGGCGGGCCGGCGAGGACCATTCGCCGGAGACGCATCTGGTGCCGCTGGTCCTCGACGCCGCAGGCGGTCGCGGTTCGCCGATCACGGTGTTCGGCAACGACTATCCGACCCCGGACGGGACGTGCGTCCGCGACTATGTCCACGTGTCGGACCTGGCGGATGCGCACCTGGCGGCGCTCGACCGGATCAAGGATGGCAGCGCGGTCTACAATCTCGGCAGCGGCACCGGACATTCGGTGCTGGAGGTGATCCGCAGCGTCGAACGCGTCACCGGCCAGACCGTGCCGCTGACGATCGGCGAACGGCGCCCCGGCGATCCGGCGATCCTGGTGGCGTCGTCGGACCTGATCCGGTCGGACACGTCGTGGCGCCCCCGCTTCACCTCGCTCGACGACATCGTGGCGAGCGCCCATGCCTGGCGCGAGGCACACCCGGACGGCTACGGCGACCAAGGCTGACCCTGTCGGCTCGCCGGCGATGACCGTCTGCTTCCTGACCCACCATGGCAGCGTCCTGTGTTTCGGCGACGGCTCGCGCGCGTTCCGGCATCTGGCGCTCGAGGAGCTGGAGGATGCGGCCCTGGTGCTGGCCGACGCCGAGGCGGTGGCGCTGCGCGCCGGCGGGTCGGGTGGACAGCCGGTGCGGATCCGCCCGGCAACGACGGCAAGGAACGGCCTGCCGCGGGCGCTCGGCATCGGGCGTGGCGTGCGAGCGGCGACCGTGAGCCTCGACTGGTCGGAAAGCCATCTCTGTGCCGGCGCCGAGGGCGGAACCATCCTCAAATCGGAGCGGGTCGCGGACTGGGAGGAGTTCCTGCCGGTCGAACACGACGACCTCGCGCTGCTGCGCTCGCTGGCGCGCGGCGGCTGGCGGAGCGAGCGGGGCCGGCGAAGTTTCGGCCGCGGGGAGATCAGGCCGGGGTTGGACTTCATGCTGCGGGCCGGCGATCTCGCGATCGACCTCCGCCTGCAGCCCTGGCTCGGCGGCAGCGAGGCGGTGCGGGCCGGGCGTGCCATCCTGCTCGTCGATGGCTGGCGGATCGAGACCATGCGACGGTTCGCGCCATGCGTGGTCTGGCGTCATGACGGCTCGGAAGAGGCGGACGAGGAGATCCTGGTCGGGCTCGAGTCGATGGCGGCCCATCCTCCCGTCGCCGGGACGTTGCTGGTGGAGACGAGGGTCGATCGCGAAGCGCTCGTCGCGCGCCTGCC
>CAXTUK010000160.1:0-5982 GCA_964247395.1 uncultured Acetobacteraceae bacterium | reverse complement strand
GCGACTGCAGACCGCGCGAGGTGTGCGTGGCGTCGACCGGGGTGAGCGGCGAGACGTTGCCGGTCGAGCGGATCGAGGCGGCGCTGCCGGGGCTGCATGCGGACCTGTCGCGGGACGGCTGGAACGCGGCCGCGCGCGCGATCATGACGACGGACACGTTTCCGAAAGTGGCGCGGCGCGAGGCGCTGGTCGGCGGGATCACGGTCGGGCTGCAGGGCATCGCCAAGGGGAGCGGGATGGTGGCGCCGGATCTCGCGACGATGCTGTGCTTCGTCGCGACGGACGCGAGGATCCCGCGCGCGGCGTTGCAGTCGATGCTGGCGGGCTCGGTCGAGGCGAGCTTCAACCGGACGACGGTCGACAGCGACACCTCGACCTCCGACACCGTGCTGCTGTTCGCGACGGGAGCGGCGAAGCACCCGAAGCTGGACCCCGACGACAGGCGAGGGCTGCGGGATTTCGACCGCGCGCTGTCCGAACTGCTGCTCGACCTGGCGTTGCAGGTGGTGCGCGACGGCGAGGGCGCGCAGAAGCTGATCCGGGTGGACGTGACGGGCGCCGCCGGTTCACGGTCCGCGCACCGGGTGGCGCTGGCGATCGCCAATTCGCCGCTGGTCAAGACGGCGGTCGCGGGCGGCGACGCGAACTGGGGCCGGATCGTGATGGCGGTGGGCAAGTCCGGCGAGCCGGCGGATCGCGACAGGCTGTCGGTTGCGATCGGCGGCACCTGGATGGCCCGCCGCGGCAGCGTCGTGCCGGGCTACGACGAGGCGCCGGTGGCGGCGCACATCGCCGGGCGGGAGATCGAGATCGCGGTGGATCTGGGCCTCGGCCGCGGCAAGGCGACCGCTTGGACCTGCGACCTGACCCACGGCTATATCGACATCAATGCGTCGTATCGTAGCTGAGCAGGTCGTGCAGCTAGAGACGGAACGCCTGCGGTTGCGGCCGCCGGCGCCGGGCGACGCGGAGGCGATCCATCGGCTGGTCAACGACTGGGGCGTGGTGCGGATGCTGGCGCGCCTGCCGTTCCCGTATCCGCGCGGGCTGACCGACGAATGGATCGCGTCCACCGCGTCGCAGCGCGCGGATGGCCGCGCCTACCATTTCGCGATCGTGCTGGCGGAGAGCGACACCCTCGTCGGCTGCGTGGGCCTGCGGCTGGACAGCGCGCCGAGAACGGCCGACCTCGGCTACTGGATCGGACGCCGATACTGGCGGCGCGGTTTCGCGTCGGAGGCGGTCGGGAGGATCTCGCGCTGGGCGCTGGCGCAACTGGAGATCGACCGGATTGCGGCGTCGGTGGCGACCGACAATCCCGGCTCGGCGGCGATCCTCCGCCGGACGGGGTTCCGGGAGACGGGCGCCGGGCGGGAGCGGTTCGAGGCGCGCGGCGGCGACTGTCCGGTGCATCGGTTCGAGGCGTCGCATGGCGATCTGTCGCCGGATGCGCCGTCGGGCACGCCGGAACGGCAGACGGAACGGCCGCTCATCCTGCTGGTGGCAGCGGCGGCGCTGGTCGACGGCGAGGGACGGATCCTGCTGGCGCGCCGGCCCGAGGGCAAGCGGCTGGCCGGGTTGTGGGAATTTCCCGGCGGCAAGGTCGAGGCGGCCGAAACGCCGGAAGCGGCGCTGGTGCGCGAGCTGGCCGAGGAGCTCGGGATCGACGCCGGCGCCGGCTGCCTGGCGCCGTTCGGGTTCGCGTCGCACGATTACGGCGACCTGCACCTGCTGATGCCGCTGTTCCTGTGCCGGCGATGGAGCGGGACGGCGCGGGGGCGCGAGGGACAGCGGATCGCCTGGGTGGCGCCGCCGAGCCTGGGCGACTATCCGATGACGCCGGCGGGCAAGCCGCTGATCCCGATGCTTCGGGCTTTCCTGTAGGCCGTGCTGCTGTAGGGTCATGGTATGGCAAATGCGACGACGTGCCTGGTCGTGATCGGCAACGAGGTGCTGTCCGGGCGCACGCAGGACGCGAACGTCCAGTTCCTGGCGACCCGGCTCGGCGAGCTCGGCCTGCCGCTGCGCGAGGTGCGGGTGATCCCGGACGTGGCGGAGCGGATCGTGGACACGATCAACGAGGTGCGCGCCCGCTACGACCACGTGTTCACCACCGGCGGCATCGGCCCGACGCATGACGACATCACCAGCGAATGCATCGCGGCCGCGTTCGGCGTGCCATGGGAGGCGCAACCGGAGGCGATGTGGCTGTTGAGCGGGATGTACGAGAAGCGGGGGGTCGAGTTCAACGAGGCGCGCCGGCGGATGGCGATGATGCCGCGCGGGGCGACGCTGATCGACAACCCGGTGTCGGTGGCGCCGGGCTTCACGATCGGCAACGTGCACGTGATGGCCGGCGTGCCCTCGATCATGCGGGCGATGTTCGAGCGGCTGGCGCCGGAGCTGCCGGCCGGCACGGTGGTGCGGTCGCGCGCGGTGCATGCGCTGCGGATGGCGGAGGGCGGGATCGCGCTCGCGCTGTCGCGGATCGCGGCGGCGCATCCGGCGGTCGATGTGGGCAGCTATCCGTTCTACCGCGGGGACGGCAACGGAGTGGCGATCGTGGCGCGCGGCCCCGCTGGCGCCGCCCTCGACACGGTGATCGGCGAGGTGAGTGCGATGATCGACGACGCGGGCTTCACGGCCGTCGAAGGCGAGCCGCCGGCGTGAGCGTGTTCTCTCCCATCGATCATCCGCATCGGCGGCGCAACCCGCTGACCGGCCAGTTCGTGCTGGTCTCGCCGCATCGCGCGAAACGACCCTGGCAGGGGCAGGAGGAACGGCGGGAGACGCGCGCGCCGCGCGCCTACGATCCGGAATGCTATCTGTGCCCGGGGAATTTACGCATCAGCGGCGCGCGCAATCCGGACTATGACGGGACGCTGGTGTTTACCAACGACTTCGCGGCCGTGATGGCCGAGGTGCCGGACTCGCCGCCCTCGGAGGATCCGCTGTTCCAGCTGACGGCGGCGCGCGGGACGAGCCGGGTGATCTGCTTCTCTCCCGACCACGGCAAGACGTTGCCGGAATTGCCGCTCGAGGCCGTCGCCGGCGTGGTGGAGGCGTGGTGCGCGCAGACCGAGGAGCTCGGCGGCCAGTATCGTTGGGTGCAGCTGTTCGAGAACAAGGGCGCGATGATGGGCGCCTCGAACCCGCATCCGCACGGCCAGGTCTGGGCGACCGACTTCCTGCCGAACGAGCCGGCGGCGGAGGATGCGCACCAGCGCGCCTATTTCGAGCGGTTCTCGCGGCAAATGCTGGTCGATCTCGTCGAACGCGAGGCGGACGGCGAGCGGATGGTGGTGCAGAACGAAAGCTGGCTCGCGGTGGTCCCTTACTGGGCGGTCTGGCCGTTCGAGACGTTGCTGATGCCGCGCTTCGCGGTGAGTCGGATGCCGGACCTCGGTGCCGGGCGGCGGCTCGACCTCGCGCGGATCATCGGCGCGCTGACGGGCTGCTACGATGCGCTGTTCGAGACGTCGTTCCCGTATTCGATGGGCTGGCACGGGGCGCCGTTCGATGCGCGCGACGCGACGCCGTGGCAGTTGCACGCGCATTTCTACCCGCCGCTGCTGCGATCGGCGAGCGTGCGGAAATTCCTGGTCGGGTTCGAGCTGCTGGCCGAGGCGCAGCGGGACCTGACGCCGGAACAGGCGGCTTCGCTGTTGCGGGCCAAGGTGGAGAGCGCGCGATGAGCGGGCCAGAGGATCGCGTTCGCGCGGCGTTCATCCGCGAGTTCGGAACCGCGCCCGACCTGCTGGTGCAGGCGCCCGGTCGGGTCAACCTGATCGGCGAGCACACCGACTATAATGACGGGCTGGTGCTGCCGTGCGCGATCGATTTCGGGACCGTTGTCGGCGCACGGCGGCGGGGCGACGGGCAGGTGCGGGTGGTGGCGGCCGATTTCGGCGACGGAACCGACCAGTTCGCGGCCGGGCCGGCGATCGCCCATGCGGAGGGCTGGGCCGACTATGTAAGGGGCGCCGTGCAGGTGCTGGCCTCGGGGGGTGCTGCGCTCGGCGGGGCCGACCTGGCGATCGCGGGCGACGTGCCGCAGGGAGCGGGATTGTCGTCGTCCGCCTCGCTGCTGGTAGCGCTGATCGACATGTTCCGCCGGCTCGAAGCGATCGAAGGATTGTCCCCGACCGATGTCGCGCTGACGGCGCGGCGGGTGGAGAACGAGTTCGTGGGCGTCAATTGCGGGATCATGGACCAGCTGATCTCGGCACGCGGGTTGGCGGGGCATGCGCTGCTGATCGATTGCCGGTCGCTGGACGCGAGGCCGGTGAGGCTGCGGGACGGGCTGGTGGTGCTGATCGTCCATTCGGGGATCGAACGCGGCCTGGTCGGAAGCGAATACAACCGCCGGCGGGAGGAATGCGACCGGGCGGCGCGGCATTTCGGCGTGCCGGCGCTGCGCGACGTCGACGGGGCGATGCTCGAGGCCGGACGGGCGGATCTCGACGAGGTGGCCTTGCGGCGGGCGCGGCACATCGTGAGCGAGAACGCGCGCGTGCTCGACACCGCGACCGCGCTGGAGGCGGGCGAGACGGCGGCGCTGGGGCGGCTGATGGCGGCGTCGCATGCGTCGATGCGCGACGATTTCGAGATCACCACGCCGGGGATCGACCGGCTGGTGGAGATCCTCGCGCGCGCGGTCGGCGAGCGCGGCGGCGCGCGGATGACCGGCGGGGGATTCGGCGGATGCGTAGTGGCGGTGCTGGCGCGGGACGCGGTCGACGCGGCGCTGGCGGCGGTTGCGCGTGACTATCGGGCGCCGTCTGGCGCGGCGGCAGCGGCGTATCTGTGCCACGCATCGCAGGGTGCACGGGTGCTGGGCGGAACATAGGTGTCGCGGGTCCGGGGCCGCCGGCCCCAGCGGCGTTTGGGGCGGAGCCCCAAAACTACGGACCCGCTTCCCGTCCCATGGCGAGAAACTTGTCGCGACGGCGGGATTTCAGCGTGACCTGATCGAGCGACCTGAGCTCTGGCAGCGAAGCGGCGATGGCACGGCGGACGGACTCCATCGTCTCGGTGGGCGCGCGGTGGGCGCCACCGACCGGCTCCTCGATGATCTGGTCGATCAGATGGAGCTGCTTGAGATCCTGGGCGGTGAGCTTGAGCGCCTCGGCGGCGGCGGTGGCCTGGCCGGCGTCGCGCCACAGGATCGAGGCGCAGCCTTCCGGCGAGATCACCGCGTAGATCGAGTGCTCCAGCATGAAGATCCGGTCGGCGGCGGCGAGCGCGATCGCGCCGCCCGAACCGCCCTCGCCGATGATGGTGGCGACGATCGGAACCGGCGCGGCGAGGCACGCGTCGACGGAGCGGGCGATGGCTTCGGCCTGGCCGCGGGCCTCGGCCTCGATGCCGGGAAAGGCGCCCACAGTGTCGACGAAGGTCAGGACCGGCAGCGCGAACCGGCCGGCGAACTCGATCAGGCGGCGCGCCTTGCGGTAGCCCTCGGGCTTGGCCATGCCGAAATTGTGCCGGACGCGGGTGTCGGTGTCGCCGCCGCGCTCGATGCCGAGAACCAGGATCGGCTGATCGTCGAACCGCCCCAGGCCGCCGACGACGGCTCGGTCCTCGGCGTAGGCGCGGTCGCCCGCCAGCGGCGTGAAGTCGGTCACCAGGGCGGCGATGTAGTCGAGCGCGCGCGGGCGCTCGGGGTGGCGGGCGACCTGGGTCTTCTGCCAGGGCGTCAGCCTGGCGTAGATCGTCCTGAGCTGCCGGTCGGCCTTTTCGGTCAGCTTGACGAGTTCCTCCGCGATGTTGATCCCTTCGGGATCGGACATCCTGCGGAGCTCCTCGATCTTGCTTTCGAGCTCGGCAATGGGCTTCTCGAAATCAAGGAATTGTCGCATCTCGGCGCTCTAGCACGTTTCGCCGACGTCGGCAGGTCCGGGGTCGCCCGGCCTGGAGGCGAGCGGATGATGGGTCTCGACGAGATGCTGCAACCGCTCGGGAAGGACATGGGTGTAGATC
>CAXTUK010000159.1:0-6045 GCA_964247395.1 uncultured Acetobacteraceae bacterium | reverse complement strand
GATCTGTTCTTCCGGCTGCTGCTCGAGCGGGTCGAACCGCAGCTCGGCCGCGCCCGTCCGACCTTCCTGACGCACTGGCCCGCGCCGCTCGCCGCTCTCGCCCGGCGCGACCCCGCCGACGAGCGCGTGGCGCTCCGCTTCGAGCTGTTCGTCTGCGGGATCGAGCTCGCCAACGCCTTCGAGGAGCTGACCGACCCGATCGAGCAGCGCGCTCGCTTTATGGCCGACCGCGCCCGCCGGTCGCAACCGGGCGGCGCCGGCCCGGATCAGGACTGGCCACTCGACGAGGATTTCCTCGCCGCGATCGCCACCTTGCCGCCCAGCTCCGGAATCGCGCTCGGGTTCGACCGTCTTGCGATGATCGCGACGAATGCCAGTTCAATCAGCGACGTACGATGGCTCGACTGATCGAACGGGCAAAAAGGCACCCATGCGCACCTCCCTGATGGCTCCGCTCCTCGCCGTCTCCGTCGCGCTGGCCGGATGCCAGGTCCCGTCGGCCGCTGAACGAGCCCGCCTCGACGGCCTGATCGGTCATCCGGAGGTCGACCTGCTCCGTTCCTACGGCGTGCCCACCCGGTCCTACACCGCGCAAGGCCACAGCTTTCTCGCCTATGAGAGCGCCTATTCGACCTACGACCCAGGGTTCGGTCCCTGGGGCGGCTTCGGTCCGTATGGCGGCTTCGGCTATGGCGGGTTCGGCTACGGAGGTTTCGGCTACGGCGGTTTCGGTCTCGGCGGCCTCGGCGGCCTGCCTCCCACCTACGACACCTTCTCCTGCGTCACGACGTTCGAGATCGTCAACAGTCGGGTCAGCGCCTGGACACTTCACGGCGACGGCTGCTGACCCTTGCCTGACGCCTGATCACCCCGTATCGAAGCGGTGTGGTCGGGGTGGGGTCGATGGCAAGGTCGTCTCGTGCGCGTTCGCTCCGCTGCCTCCTGCTGGGCCTGGCCCTGGCCGGCTGTGAAAGCCAGTATCGGCAGGACCCGTTGTTCGTGCGCGGGTCGACCAGCGCCACCGTGTTCGCCTACTCCCCGATCTACATCGATCGGCCGCTGGCCGAGAACCTGACCGATTCCCTGATCTTCGCCGATTATGTGGAACTCCTGAAGCGGGCCGGGCTGAACGACCTGCTCAAGGGCCCGCATCCTTACACCGTCTTCGCGCTCGTGGACCCCGCCATCGACCGCATCGCCGAGATCTATCGTCGGCGCATGCTCGACCCGGCCAACCAGGCCGGCCTGCGTCAGCTCATGGCCTACACCATCGTACCCGGACGACTGACGCTGGTGCAGTTGATCGACATGGCTCGCCGGGGCGGCGGCCGCGCCGGGCTTCGCACCCTCGACGGCAGCGTCCTCGACCTCCAGCTCGATCCGACCGGCACCCGCCTGTCGCTCGCCGACCGGTCGGGGCGCGTATCGCAGCTGGTCCTCGCCGACATCATCCAGTCGAACGGCATCCTCTACGCGGGCAATACGCTGCTCGCCCCCGAATAGGAGCTCCAGATCCCGGGCAATCCGGGAGACCGGCCCCGACCAGTCGTTCGGCGCTGGCTGACGATAAAGCCGCATCGAATCGTACCAGGGCGTGTCGTCGCGGCCGGCCAGCCAGCGCCAGCACTGGTCGTAACGTGACAGCATCCAGACCGGTCGTCCCAACGCGCCCGCGAGGTGCGCCGTCGAGGTGTCGACCGCGACCACCAGATCGAGCACGCTGACCAGCGCCGCCGTGTCGTCGAAATCCTCGATCAGGCCCGCATGGTCGATCAGCGTCATGCCGTCCGGCGGCGACGAGGCCTGGGCCGCCGCCGCGCCCACCTGCAAACTGTGGAAGATGACGGGCAGCCGGCCGAGCGGCGCGAACGTCGCCAATGACGTCGAGCGCCGCCTGTCGGCCAGTGCCGCCCCCCGGAACCCGTGCCGCGGCGAACCCGCCCAGACCAGTCCGATCCGCAATGGTCCGCGACCCTGTCCACCGCGGTCGCGCGCCAGGAGCTCTCGCCAGCGGTCGACCCGGATGGGGTCGGCCCTGAGATAACCCGAGGGATGCGGGATCGTCGCCAGCGTCGTCCCGAGCACCCAGGGCAGGCTCAGCAACGGACAATGCAGATCGGCGTCGGGCAGGGCGCTCCTGGTCGTCACGATCTCGTCGATGCAGGGCAGCCGCTCCAGCAGCGAGACGAGCTCCCGCCTCGCGAGCAGCACGATCCGGCCGCCTCGCGCCTTCGCGGCGTGCGCGAACCGGATGAACTGCAGCGTGTCGCCGAAGCCGCCCTCCTCGTGCAGCAGCAGCGTCCGCCCGCGGAAATCCTCTCCCTGCCACCGCCGCATCGGCATCGCGTGCGGCGTCATCGCTCGCGTCCGCCAGCGCCACTCGTATTCCGCGAAGCCTCTCGCGTAATCGCCCGAGGCGAGCAGCGACTGCGCCAGGTTGCAGCGCGTCTCGGCATTCTCCGGCTCGAGCACGGCCGCGAGTTCAAGGAATCTGACCGCCTCCGAAGGCTCTCCGCGCGCCTGCAGGGCGACGCCGAGATTGGACAGCGCCGCCGCGTGATCGCTGTTGATCCGCAGGCAGTTCGCGAAAGCGGCGATCGCCTCGTCGTAGCGCTGCGTCTCGACGAGCGTGTTGCCGAGATTGGACCAGGCGCCCCAGCATCCCGGATCGAGCGAGATCGCGCGGACCAGCGTCCGCTCCGCTTCCTCGAACGCGCAGAGCTCGTTCAGCAGCCCGCCGAAATTGCCGAGCGTTCGCGCATCCTCCGGCGATCGCGCAAGCGCCGCCCGGTAGAGCGCTTCGGCCTCCTCGAACCGCTCGGCGCGATGCAAGGTCTCGGCGCGCAGCGTGTCATCATCCCGCATCCCGGGATCATCGCACCCGCTCCTTAACGAGCGCTCAACCGGGCGGCGGGCCGCGCGTGACATCGCTTCCGTCCACCGCCGGCAGCCGCACCGTCCGCCCCGAGCCGGCCGCCTGGTAGATCGCCGCCATCAGCTTCATGTCCTGCAGGCCTTCCTCGCCCGGCGTGTGCGGCACCCGGTCGGCCCGGATCGCCTCGGCGAACGCATCCATCTCGACCGCGAACTGGCTCCTGGGCTGGAACCGCCGTTCGTCACGGGACGGCGTCTCGCCAGCCTTCGTCTCCAACCGCAGCGCGAGATTGCCGTAGCTGAACGCCGGATCGACCCCGAAGGTCGCCGAAGGCGTCGAGATGCTCAGCGTGCGCCTCTCGTGCATCGAATAGGCCGAGCAGCAATGGGCGATCGCGCCTGACGGGAACTTCAGCGAGAATCGGCACAGATCCTCGACCTCGCGGAACCTCCGATCGTCCGGCGGACTGTCGACCGCGGCCGTCACCTCCACCGGCTCCTCGCCCGTGACGTAACGCGCGGCGTTCAGGCAATAGAGCCCCACGTCTGGCAGGCTGCCGCCGCCGGCCAGCGTCCTGACATGCCGCCACTGGCCGTTGTCCGCATTGTTCTGCAGATTGGTCGCCTCGATCAGTCGCACCTGCCCGTGCTGCCCGGACCGTGCGATCCCGATCAGCAGCCGATGCGTCGGGTCGTATTGCAGGCGATAGGCGATCATCAGCTTGCGCCTCGCGTTCCGGCAGGCGGCGATCATTCGTTCCGCGTCGGCGATCGAGGTCGCCATCGGCTTCTCGCACAGCACGTGCTTGCCCGCCTTCGCCGCGCGCACCGTAAACTCGGCATGCATCGAGTTCGGCAGCACGACATAGACGATGTCGACCGAGCGGTCGTCACGGATGCGGTCGAAATCACCATAGTCGTAGATGGCGCCGTCAGGCAGCCCATGCTGCGCGGCGATCGCCCGCGCTTTGCCGGCGATCCGCTCACCAGGGCGGCGAGACGCACGCGTCGCGCGGTTCCGAACCCGGGCAGGATCTGCCCGAGCGACAGATGGCCCAGCCCCACCACCGCGACGCCCAGCCTGTGCCCGGGCGGGTCGAGATTGGGTGTGCTGCCCTCGACCTCGCTCGCCGCGAACAGCTTCGGCAGGCTCACCTCCGTTCCCGACGCCGTTCCGTCGAGCGCGGCCGGTTGCCGCTCGTCCGTACGCCCGGATCCGCTCGCGATCGGCGTGTCGATCGGCGCGTTCGGATCGGACGGCGTCGGGCTGCCCTCGGCGTTCGTGCGCCCGCCCAGTCCCAGCCCGGCGAGACCGACGCCCGCCCCGAACAGATTGCGTCGCTTTACTGCCATGACCGGTCTCCAATTCGAGACCTGTCAGGACGTCGATCCCACCGTCCAGGTTGCGCTCCTGACCGACGGCGCCTGCTTGAGGCGTTCGACGGCGAGGTCCAGTTCACCCGGAACCACGCTGCTCGGGATCAGCCGCGCCTCGAACTCCACCAGGTCGCCGCCTCCCTCGTGCGTCTCGATCTCCCGGATCGGGTAATCCGCCGCCTCGAGCACCTCGAACAGCAGATCGCGCACGTCCGTCATGTCGCCGGCGGCGCAGACCGCGTGCACGGCATACTGGGCCTCCGTGGTCCGCTCGCTGATCGGACTGCGATTGATCGCGTCCACCAGCGGCCGCAGCAGCGTGTTGCCGGCGAGCACGAACAGCGTCAGCATGCCGGCTTCGATTGGATACCCGCAGCCGGCAAAGGCCCCGACGCCGGCGGCGCACCACAGTGTGCCCGCCGTGTTCAGCCCGCGGATGGTGCCGCCATCCTTCAGGATCGCCCCGGCGCCGAGGAAGCCGATTCCCGACACGATGTAGGCCACCACCCGCGTCGCATCCGCCGGCCCCGCCAGCCTGACCCCGAGATCGCTGAACGCGGCGGAACCCAGGGCCACCAGCACCGTCGTGCGCAGCCCCGCCGAGCGCTGCCGCCATTGCCGTTCTGCGCCGATCGCGGTTCCGAGCAGGAAGGCGACCGCGAAGCCGATCGCCGTGTGCGATGACGAGAGATGCACGATCAGGCGGCGGCGATCGCCGCGTTCATCGCCCGCACGCCCGCGTCCGGACCGTCCGTGTGGTTCCACACCGCGCTGACCACCGCGAGAAAGTCGGCGCCGGCGCGAACCAGCGCGCCGCAATTGGCCGCATCGATACCGCCGATCGCGACCACCGGCAGCTCCATCATCTCCGACCACCAGCGCAGCAACCCGGGATCGGCCCTGACCGCGGTCTCCTTGGTCGGGCTCGGAAAGAAGGCGCCGAACGCGACATAGTCGGCGCCGGCCTCGCCGGCCCGCATGGCAAGGTCGCGGCTGTCATAGCACGAGACGCCCAGCTGCAGATCGCCACCGAGCACTGCGCGCGCCTCGGCCGCCGCCGGATCCTCCGCCCCCACATGCGCCCCGTCCGCTCCCGCGCGCACCGCGAGGTCGGGCCGGTCGTTGATCAGGAAGGCGACGTCACGCTCGGCACAGACAGGCATCAGCACCGAGGCTGCCCGCAGCACCTCGTCGTCGCCCACGCCCTTCAGCCGAAGCTGCACCGCGCCCACGTCGCCGGCGTCGAGCGCGCGAGCGAGCAGCCGCGAAAACTCCGCCGGCTCGATCGCCGGCGGCGTCACCAGATAAAGGCGGCAACCGGCCAATGGCTCAGCATCCTAGCTATCGAAGGATCGCAACGGGCAGCGAGGCAGTTGCCAGACATGGTGTCAGCCGCTAGCCAGAATGCTCGTGGAGCAACGTTGTGGAGCGAACGTTATGCATGGATCTACTCCCTTGTTTGTAAGCATGGTGTCGCTCTTAGGCTTGACGGCGTGTCAGGACCAATTGATGTCCAACGACCGAATGGCATCATCGATAGCTGGCGTTGTCGGCGTGCCTCCGTCAAGCATCACGCTGACGGACCGACGTAATGACGGTCCGACCAACACCTACGCTCTCGCACACGTCGCGGGAGGCAAAACATACGCCTGCACCGTCAACGGTGGCGGCTTGCTCGCGTTCGGAATGATGAACCCACCGGTCTGTCAGCCGGCCGCAAGTAACTAGTGGATGGAATGCAACGCTTGGTGCCCGCGTCGGACAGCGGCGATGATCTGGTCTGGGTTCGTGGTC
>CAXTUK010000158.1:0-6072 GCA_964247395.1 uncultured Acetobacteraceae bacterium | reverse complement strand
GCCCGGCCCCGGCCCCGCTCGCGATCCTGCGCGGCGGCCACCGCCGCCGCCTCCTGCTGCGCACCTGGCGCAACCGGAGCGTCCAGCCGCTGCTCGCCGACTGGCTGGCCCAGGTCAACTCCGGCCGCGGCGTCCGGATCGACAACGACGGCGATCCTGTGTCGTTTATTTAACGATTTATCGAGAGGCCAGGACGCTGCCCCGCCCCCCTGTACCCGGTGTCGTTCCTGTAGCGAACGTTGGGCGAAGACCAGGGCGCCCTGGACCCGCTGGGGCTGGCGGCCCCAAACCCCCGAGCTTTGCTATCCGCACCGCAGCGTCTCACGATTGCCCACCGGGTCGCAGCCCGTCGTCGACTCCCTCGAACGCGTAGGCTTTGAAGAACGCGCCATTCCTTAGGATCTCGCGTTCGCCGGAGGTCAGTCCGGCCTCGTCGCAGACCGTTTCCCAATCGCCTTCGATGACGCGAACCTGATTTCTGATGATCGCCTTGGCTTCCTCCGGTTGCAGCAGGAAATGGCGCGCCGCCTGCAGGCAATGGCGAAGCTGGCTGGCGTTGACGTTGCCGGACACGAGCATCGCCTGGCTGGCCTCGCCGCCGGTGCGCAGCTGCGGGCAGATGTCGTAGGCCGGCGTCAGCGTCAGCCGTTCGCCGTCCCAGAAGGCGGCGTGGTTGCGCGCATGGTCGTCGGTGTTGCCGCACAGGATGTTGAAGACGAGGCGGCCGAACAGCTCGCGCAGCGTCGCCCTGGGCTCGGTGAAGCGATGGCGGACGATCTCGGCCAATGTCTCGTAGCTGGCGTAGCGCGCCATCATCTCGTCGAGCTCGAGGACCGTGAGCACGGAGACCAGCATCCGGCGGCGCCAGCTTCCGGCGTCGCGCACGCGATCGAAACGGTCGACCAGGCAGACATCCTTGGCGAGCGCACGCTCGAGCCGGACCGGCGCCGCCGACAGGCCCGCGCGCACCGCGAGCCGCATCGCGACGAACTCTGCCTTGACGACATCGTACAGATCGCTGCTCGTCGAGAACTTGGCGATGCATTTGCGGTCGCCGGCGTCGATCAGCACCTTGGGCCGCGCGCCTCCAAGCGACGTCCCGTGCTGGAGCGCCTGGTCGAGCTCGGGGTCGAGCGGCAGGTTCCTCTCGACCCGTTCGGCGGCTTCCATAAGCTCGGCGAGAGGCGCCGGGTGCAGCCGCGGGACATAGGCGGTCGGCGACGACTGGAAATCCAGCGCGCCGATCCGGTCGGAGCCTGACTCGAGCAGATAGGTGAGCTCGCCGAGATCGGCCGGGTCGGCCCTGGCGCCCTGGTGGCCGAGCCGACGGTTGATGATCACGCGCCGCCCCCAAGCATCGGGCGAGGCGTCGCGGATCGCGCCAGGCATCGACAGTCCGGGCGGCAACGGCAGGAGGCCCGCTGCCAGTGGCAGCTCCGGCAGGTAGATCGGCACCCGCTCCGGGCGGTCGAGATAGGAGCGGCCATAATTGAAGACGATGCTGCCTTGTCCACGGCTGAGACGGCCGGCGACCACCGGGTCCGTGGCGCCTGGCAGCCAGATCCAGACATAGGCCTCGCTGGAGCCCCCGTCAGAACTCATCCTTGACCGCCTCGCCGCGCCGAGGCCGCACGAGCTTGGGGAGGAGCGTCAGCTTCTCGCTCGTATGCGCAAGATGCGTGGCGAGCCGGTTCCGATCGGTTTCGAACAAGGGCACACCGACCACCGAGGCCGCCTCCAGGACCGAGCCGACCGCGGCACCCGGATCGCCGCGCTCGATGCGGCGCAGGAGCGCACGCGAGATGCCGGCGCGTTCCGCCGTCTCCGCCATCGTCAGGTTGCGTTCGATGCGCGCGACGCGAATGCTGTCGCCGAGAAGTAGCACGGCTTGTTGCGCGTAGCGTGACGCCGGTCGATCGCTGATTTTCGTCATGAGGTTCACCATGAAGAGCCATAAATAATCCCTCATACGTTCACATGCAACGTTTATGGCCCATCTCCTGCTCGAAAGGCCACCCCGCATGCCCTCGATCGGCTATTGGCTCGCTACCGCCGGCGAGTCCCTCCTCAGCGTCGTCGGCATCCGTTCCACCTACGAGCAGCCGCCCTACCGCGTCCTCGCACGCCTCGATGATGGCGTCGAAGTCAGGGCCTACGCCGGACGCAGCGCGGTCGAGACCCCGATCATGGACGGCCGCGACGGCGAGGCCTTCAGCCGCCTGTTCGCCTACATCACCGGCGCCAATCGCGGGCCTGCCGGCGTCTCGCGCTCGATCGCGATGACCGTGCCGGTCGAGAGCTCGGGGCTCGGCACGCTGCGCTTCTTCCTTCCTCGCGCCGTCGCCGCGGCACCGCCGGCACCGACCGACCCGCGGGTCCACCTCGTGACCCTCCCCGCCGGCACCGTCGCCGCGCGCCGCTTCTCCGGCACGCTCTCGCGCGTCGAACTCGACCGCCAGGATGCGATCCTCCGCTCGGCGGTCGCCGCCGGCGGCTGGCGCGTGACCGGCGCCACCGCCCGCTTCGGCTACGACCCGCCTTTCACGCCCCCTTTTCTCCGGCGCAACGAGGTCGTCGTTCCCGTCAGCCGTTGAACCTTCCGCCCTCCCGCCCGTTGGCACTAGACAACAGGAGGACACCGCCATGGTCGACGAGAACCGCGTCGAGGGACTCGGTCACAAGGTCAAGGGCTCGGTCAAGGAAGCGGCCGGCAAGATCACCGGCGACAAGCAGACCGAGGCCGAGGGCGCCGCCGAGAAAACCGGCGGCAAGGTCCAGGAGACCTATGGCCACGCCAAGGACACCGTCCGCGATACGTTCAAGAAGTAGTCGGCGCAGCTGCAGCTTGGCAAACCACCAGGTCGCCGCAGAGCTTCCGGACGATGATCTATCTGGCGACTATCCCCCGCGACAGCACCGCTTGGTCATGCGCGCCGCCGCCGCCGAAAATGCGCGCGTTGTCGCCCTCGCCGCGCTCGAGCATGTTTTCGAGTCCGAGCGCCGGGAACAGCAACTCCGACACCCGATACGCCTCCTCCAGGTGCGGGTAGCCGGAGGCGATCACCGTATCGATCCCGAGCGCCTGATACTCGCGCAGTCGCTCCGCTATCACCGCCGGCGAGCCCACCAGCGCGGTCCCGGCGCCGCCGCGCATCAATCCCACGCCCGCCCAGAGGTTGGGGCTCACCTCCAGCGCGTCACGTCGTCCACCGTGCAGCGCCATCATCCGTCGCTGCCCCTCGCTGTCGGTGGTGTCCGCCATGAATTTCTGCGTCCTGGCGATCGTCTCGTCCGATAATTTCGAGATCAGCCGGTCCGCCACCTGCCACGCCTCTTCGTCGGTCTCGCGCACAATCAAGTGCAACCGGATCCCGAACCGCATCGTCCGGCCCCGCGCCGCGGCGAGCGCCCGCATCGCCACGATCTTTTCGCCCACCGCCGCTGGCGGCTCGCCCCAGGTCAGGTACATGTCGGTCTGGTCGGCCGCGAGCTCCATCGCCCGCGGCGAGGACCCGCCGAAATAGAGCGGCGGATAGGGCGACTGCACCGGCGGGAACATCAGCCGCCCACCCGTGACCGAGAGATACCGACCCGATAACGTGACCGTCTCGCCCGACATCACGCCGCGAAACACCCTCAGGAACTCGTCCGCCTGATCGTAGCGCTCGTCATGCCCGAGATGGATGCCGTCGCCGGCGAGATCCGCCGGATTGCCGCCGCAGACCACGTTCAGCAGCAGCCTTCCATGCGACAGCCGATCGAACGCGGACGCCTGACGCGCCGCTTCTCCCGGCATCGTCATTCCCGGGCGCAAGGCGACCAGGAATCGCAGCCGCTCCGTGTGCGTCACGATCGAGGCGGCAGTAATCCATGCGTCCTCGCACCCGGTGCCGGTCGGCAGCAGCACGCCCTTGTAGCCGAGCCGGTCGGAAGCGACCGCGATCTCGCGCATGTAGCGGTTGTCGGCCGAACGCCGCCCGGTATCGCCGCCGAGATAGCGACCGTCACCGCTGGTGGGCAGGAACCACAACATGTCGAGCGGCGCCCGAGCGGCAGCGTGGTCGGCGAACATGTCCATGGTGGCTTTTCCCTCGCGTGAGAACCGCGTGTAGCGAACGTGGAACCTGCCATATACGAGCAGTTGAGCGGCTTGTCTGCAATCCACCATGCCGCGACCCGAGGCGGCAGGCCGATGAATGTTCCGCACGAATGCAACATTTCGCGACGAGGAACATTCACGCCATCGTGCGACCGTCGTTCAACGCCGTCTCTCGCGTGGAGCGGCCAGAGGGCGTTTGATCAGGGCGTTTGATCGTGGCCGCATGGCGGTCTGAACGGTTGGGGAAAGCATCATGGCACCACGGGTCGAACCCAGCGCGGCGCCCGACGCCGGCGGTCAGTCGGCAGCCACCGGCAGCGACCAGCTCTGCATCAACACCATGCGCACGCTGGCGATGGATGCGGTGCAGAAGGCGAATTCCGGCCACCCGGGCACGCCGATGTCGCTTGCCCCCGTCGCCTACACGCTCTGGCAGCGGTTCCTGCACTACGATCCGGACGACGCGAACTGGCCCAACCGCGACCGCTTCGTTCTCTCCGTCGGTCATGCCTCGATGCTGCTCTACGGCCTCATCCACCTGACCGGCATCAGGGCGGTCAACGAGCACGAGGACCGTTCCAAGCCGGCGCTCACGCTCGACGACCTCAAACTGTTCCGCCAGCTCGACAGCAAGACGCCTGGCCATCCCGAATACCGGCTGACGTCGGGCATCGAGACCACCACCGGGCCGCTCGGCCAGGGCTGCGGCAACTCGGTCGGCATGGCGATGGCGCAGAAATATCTGGCCGCCCGCTACAACAAGCCGAACTTTCCGGTCTTTGACTATCACATCTACACCCTCGCCGGCGACGGCGACATGATGGAAGGGGTGTCGGGCGAGGCCGCCTCGGTCGCCGGCCATCTGGGCCTGGGCAATCTCACCTGGATCTACGACAGCAACAAGATCACCATCGAAGGCTCGACCGAACTCGCCTTCAGCGAGACCGTCCTGGACCGTTTCAAGGGCTATCGCTGGAACGTCGTCGAGGTCGAGGACGCCAACGACACCGAGGGCTTCGCGCGCGCCATCGAGCAGGCACGTGCGGTGACCGACCGGCCGACCTTCATCATGGTCCACAGCACCATCGCCTGGGGTGCCCCCACCAAGGCCGGCACCCATGGCGCGCACGGCTCGCCGCTCGGCGAGGACGAGATACGCGGCACCAAGCGCAATTATGGCTGGCCCGAAGATGCCCAGTTCCTGGTGCCCCCCGAGGTGCCCAGGCATTTCGACGAGGTCTTCGGCCGTCGCGGCCGCATGGCCCACGAGGGCTGGACCAGGATGATGGAGCGCTACCGCGCCGAATACCCCGAACTCGCCAACGAGCTCGACATGATCAACCATCACACCCTCCCCGAGGGCTGGGACCGCGATATCCCGACCTTCGACGCCGACCCCAAGGGCGTCGCGTCGCGCGTCAGCTCGGGCAAGGTGCTGAACGCGATCGCGCCGCACGTCCCGTTCCTGCTCGGCGGCTCGGCCGACCTTTCGCCCTCGACCAACACCAACCTGACCTTCCAGGGCGCCGGCAGCTTCGAGCGCGACGACTACTCCGGCCGCAACCTGCATTTCGGCATCCGCGAGCACGCGATGGGCTCGATCCTGAATGGTCTCGCCGTCAGCGGCCTGCGTGCCTATGGCTCGGGCTTCCTGATCTTCATGGACTACATGAAGGCGCCGATCCGCCTGTCGGCGATCATGGAGCTCCCGGTCCTCTACATCTTCACCCATGACAGCTTCGGCGTCGGCGAGGACGGACCGACCCACCAGCCGATCGAGCAGATCGCCCAGTTGCGCGCGACACCCGGCCTGATCACCATGCGGCCGGCCGACGCCAACGAGGTCGCCGAGGCCTGGCGCATCCTGCTGCCGCTCAAGGAGCAGCCGGCCTGCCTGATCCTCAGCCGCCAGAACCTGCCGACGATCGACCGCACGAAATACGCCTCCGCCAAGGGAGTCGCGAAAGGCGCCA
>CAXTUK010000157.1:4707-6076 GCA_964247395.1 uncultured Acetobacteraceae bacterium | reverse complement strand
CTGCAGGCGCCGCAGCTTACCCGGGCTGCGGACGAGGTGGTAGAGGATGGCGGTGGTGCTGGCGGCGGGGCTGGCGGCGCGGCGCGCGGTCCCGGGCTGGGCGGCGACGTCGCCGCTGGCGCGGGCGCGGGTGATGTTCAGGTTTCGCGACCTGATCGAGCAGCACGCCAACGAGCTGGCGGCGATCATCACGTCCGAGCACGGCAAGGTGCTGTCGGACGCGCTCGGCGAGGTGACGCGCGGGATGGAAGTGGTCGAGTACGCGACGGCGGCGCCAGAGCTGCTGAAGGGCGACTTCACCGAGCAGGCCGGGCGCGACATCGACGCCTATTCGATGCGCCAGCCGCTGGGCGTGGTGGCGGGGATCACGCCGTTCAACTTCCCGGTGATGGTGCCGCTCTGGATGATGCCGATGGCGATCGCCACCGGGAACTGCTTCATCCTCAAGCCGTCCGAGCGCGACCCGTCGGCGTCGCTGATGCTGGCCGATCTGTCCAGGCGCGCCGGGCTGCCGGACGGCGTGATGCAGGTGGTGCATGGCGACAAGGAGGTCGTGGACGCGATCCTGCATCATCCGGACATCCAGGCGGTGAGCTTCGTGGGCTCGACGCCGGTGGCGCGATACATCCACCGGACGGGAATTGGCGCGGGCAAGCGGGTGCAGGCGCTGGGCGGGGCAAAGAACCACGCGGTGATCATGCCCGATTGCGACCTCGAGCGTACGGTCGATGCGCTGATCGGGGCCGCCTACGGCTCGGCCGGCGAGCGCTGCATGGCGATCTCGGTGGCGGTCGCGGTGGGCGGCGTCGGCAACCGGCTGGTCGACGCGCTGGCGCCGCGGGTGCGGGCGCTGCGGATCGGCGCCGGCACCGAGCCGGACGCGGATATGGGACCGCTGGTGACGCGCGCGCATCTGGAGAAGGTGGTCGGGTATGTCGACGCCGGCGTGGCCGAAGGTGCGAGGCTGGTGGTCGACGGGCGGAACCTGCGTCTGCAGGGCTACGAGGGCGGGTTCTTCGTCGGGGGCTCGCTGTTCGACGAGGTGACGCCGGAGATGAGCATCTACCGCGAGGAGATCTTCGGGCCGGTGCTGTCGGTGGTGCGCGCGCCGGCGTTCGACGACGCGCTCGCACTGGTCAACACGCACGAGTTCGGCAACGGCGCCGCGATCTTCACGCGGGACGGCGATTCGGCGCGGGCGTTCGTGCATGGCGTGCAGGCGGGGATGGTGGGCGTCAACGTGCCGATCCCGGTGCCGATGGCGTTCCACTCGTTCGGCGGCTGGAAGTCGTCGCTGTTCGGCGATCACCACATGCACGGCCCGGAGGGCGTGCGGTTCTTCACGAAATTGAAGGCGGTGACGTCGCGT
>CAXTUK010000157.1:0-4697 GCA_964247395.1 uncultured Acetobacteraceae bacterium | reverse complement strand
CGGTGGGGTTACCAAAGCCGGGGGCCCCACGCGGGCCCCCCGGACTCCTGCGATAGTTCGGATCAGGAGGCGGACGGTTCCACATATTCGGAACGCAAGATGCTCATGGTCAATCGATCCCGGCGCTCGCTGCCGACACACCGGTCATGACGGACCGACCGCACGAGCCACCAGGGCCTGCAGCACCGGATCATGCGGGCCCTCCGTCAGTTTTCGCCCTTCCGCCGGGGTGATCCGCGCTCCCTTGCCGATCAGCGCCGCCGCGGCGTCGTAGTTCTTGACGGTCAGCGCCATCCCGAGCGGGGTGAAGCCCTGTGGCGTGCGGCTGTCGAGCTTCGCGCCGGCTTGCAACAGGCGGTCGACAACGGGTCCGCGGCATTGCTGGGAGGCGACCATCAGCGGCCCGAGCCCCTGGATGCCCGGCGCGTTCGGATCGGCACCGGCGGCCAGCAAAGTGTCGAGGATGTGAAGCGTGACCGGAAGCGCGACCCGGTTGCCCGCGCACGACATCGCGGCAAGTTCGAGCGGCGATTGCGGCAATGACGTCTTGGCGTTGACATCGACGCCCGCGGCGACAAGAGCATCCAGCGCCTTCGCATTGCCGATCAGGATCTGCTGGGGAACATTCTCCGGGATCGGGTCGATGCCTCGCTCGGCGAGGTAGGCGCGCGCGTCAGCCTGCGTCATCCCGCCATTGCCGGCCGCCGTCGCGCTCGCGGCCGCCGGCGGTGGAACGGTGGCGAGCAACGGGATGGAAAGCAGACAGCATCCGGCAATCCTCTCGCGCATTCTCGCCTGCTCCCTAGCGCGTTGCTCGTGCCAGAACCGAGCTTGCCACCGGATCGGTCGGCGGCGCGAAGAAGATCTGCGACGATTGCGTTCGCGTGAGCCGGGCGCCGTGGTCGACGAGCACCGAGGCTGCGTCCCACTTGCCACTGACGAAGGCCATCATGAGCGGAGTGAAATGCTGGCGGTTGAGTGGAGCAGGCGGTGCGCCGTCGTCGAGCACCGCGCGCACCACAGACGCAGGGCAGAACTGGGCTGCGGAGAGCAGCACGGTGTTGCCGAGCGGGTCCGCGAAGCCGATCGGAAAGCCGTGCCGCGTGAGCAGGGTGAGCATGGCGGCAATCCGATCGGAGGGGACCGGCTGCATCTGGCAAGCGGTGGCGAGCCCGTCGTCCAGCGCCGACAACACGGTGCCGGCGTGCGCCGGCCCGACATCGGCGCCGCCGGCGATCATCGTCGAGACGGTTTCGACGTTGCCGCCGGCAATCGCCTCGCGCAGCGCATCGTCGTTTGCGAACGCCGCATGTGGCATCGTCGCTGCGCATGCGATGGCGAGTGCAAGGGCAGCGCCCACCGCGCACCCGTCAGAGTTGGCCATCGTTGTGCTGCTGAACAGCATTATTGTAGCTGTAGAGCATCAACTGCAGGTTGAACGGATGTAGTCGTCGAACTTATCGGACTGCGCGGCGGCATCAGCGCTGGACTGATCGGGCGGCCCCGACCACCCGCCGTCCGATGCGAACGCAGAACGAGAGCCGACCGACGGCGCAGCGAGCAAGATCGCAACGCACCCGACAAGGCAGCACTCCCGACACTTCGTTGTCATCGCGGGACGCCTCCGACCTAACGCGCAACGAACAAGACCGGATCGGGTTTTCCATGACGTCGAGATGTCGTCTGTTCAGGCGCGGCGCCGGGCGGCCAAGTGCAGGCGTGAGCGAACGCCGTTGCTGCTAGCCGAGTTGATCGCGCAGGACATCGATCAGCGCGAGGCTGCCTTCGCGTTCGAAATGCCAGAAGGTCCAGCCGTTGCAGGAGGGGACGTTCTGGACCGCGGCGCCGACCTGGTGGATGGAGCCGCGGATGGCGCCCGAGACGAGGCTGCCGTCGGCGGTGACGGTGGCTGAGACGCGGCGGTGCCGGTCGGTCAGAACGGCGCCGGGGGCGAGCAGGCCGGCTTCGACCAGGCTGCCGAAGGTGACGCGTTTGGCGTCGCGGCGGCTCGGCGTGGTGGAGATGCCCGATTTCGGGGCGCGGCGTTCGGCGAGGATGCGGGCGAGCGCCGCCTCGACATAGGCCGGGTGGCGCTCGATGCCGATCCAGCGCCGGTGCAGGCGCTTGGCGACGACGGCGGTGGTGCCGGTGCCGAGGAACGGGTCGAGCACGATGTCCTCGGCTTCGGTGCTCGCCAGGAGAATGCGGTAGAGCAGGGCTTCGGGTTTCTGGGTGGGATGGAGCTTGAGGCCGTGCGGGTTGCGCAGCCGCTCGGGGCCGGTGCAGAGCGGGATCAGCCAGTCGCTGCGCATCTGCAGGTCGTCGTTGAGCGACTTCATGGCCTGGTAGTTGAAGCGGTAGCGCGAGGTGCGGCCGCGCGCGGCCCAGATCAGGGTCTCGTGCGCGTTGGTGAAGCGGCGGCCGCGGAAGTTGGGCATCGGGTTGGATTTGCGCCAGATCACATCGTTGAGGATCCAGAACCCCAACTCCTGGAGGATGGCGCCGATGCGGAAGATGTTGTGGTACGAGCCGATGACCCAGATGGTGCCGTCCTTGCGCAGCAGGCGATGCGCCTCGGCGAGCCACTCGCGGGTGAAGCGGTCGTAGGTGTCGAAATCCTCGAAGCGGTCCCAATCGTCGTCGACGCCGTCGACGAGGCTGTCGTCGGGACGGCGCAGCTCGCCGCGGAGCTGAAGATTGTAGGGCGGATCGGCGAAGATGCAGTCGATCGACGCGGGCGGCAGCATGCGCATCTGATGCACGCAGTCGCCGCGCAGGACCTGGCCGAGCGGCAGGTCGACGCCCTGGTCCAGATCGTCCCTCACGACGCGGGCGGCATGTCAGGCGGACGCGAGCTCGAGTGCGAGCTGGCGGACGGTGCCGAAGGCCGCCCGGTGATGGCACGTGGCGCCGAGCGCGCGCAGCGCGGCGCGGTGCGGTGGCGTCGCGTAGCCGGCGTTGGTGTCCCAGCCATAGCCCGGGCAACGGGCGGCGAGACGGGCCATGGCGCGATCACGGGTGACCTTGGCGACGATGGATGCGGCGGCGATCGACAGCGACAGGCCGTCGCCGCCGATGACGCAGCGGACCGGACAGGCGAGTGTCGGCGGCATGTTGCCGTCGACGAGGGCGAGGTCAGGCGGCCGTGCAAGGCGGGCGACGGCGCGCGCCATGGCGAGCAGGCTGGCGCGCAGGATGTTGACGCGGTCGATCTCGGCGACCGAGGCGGCGCCGATGCCGACGATCGCAGCGCCGGAGGCGAACAGGGAGGCGTAGGCGACGGCGCGCTGGGCCGGGTCGAGCTGCTTGCTGTCGTCGAGCAGGGCGGCGAGCGACGGCGGCACGCCGGCGGGGAACATGACGGAGGCGGCGACGACCGGGCCCGCGAGGGGACCGCGTCCGGCCTCGTCGACGCCGGCGACCAGGCCGCCATGCGCCGACTCGATGGTGAAGTCAGGCATGCGGACGCTTGAAGCCTCTCGGACGCGCGGAGGCAACTTGGAATGAGATGAGGACGACCAGCTTGATGGCTACGGCCGCTGGACCCTGAGATGGTGGACCCTGTGGTCCAAGGCTGCGGCGACGATCGTGCGGTGGCAGCAGGCCGGGTCGGCCTCGAAGCAGAGCAGGCAGCAGCGCGCGCCGCGCGCGAGGCCGGCGGCTTGTCGCAGGGCGATCTGGGCGGTGTCGGTGGCGAGGTGCGCGTCGTAGATGCGGGTGAGGGTTTCGAGGTCGCGGCGCCGCGCCGCGTCGCGGCCGGGCTTGGGCGTTGCGAGCGGGGGGAGATGGGTGTAGCGCAGGCCGGCCGGGGCGCGGCGCGCGGCGGGCGCGCGCCTGGAGAAGCCGGGCTTGCGTGAGAGCGGCAGGGCGCGGACGTCGACGAGGTGTTCGATCCCGGCGCCGAGCAGCGTCTCGATCAGACCGGCGATCGTGGCGCCCTCGTAGCCCACGGTGAAGAGATCGCGATTCATTGGTCGGACGCCCTTGCGTGCGCGCCGGGTTCGGTTGTGTGTTGGGGCATGCCCGAGGCGATCACCGACGAGACCATCCAAGGGCACAGGAAGCAAGCGCCGGCCGCCGGTCGGGGCAGGACGGTGCCGCTGATCATCGCGTCGGCGATGTTCATGGAACAGCTCGACGGGGCGGTGCTGTCGACGGCGCTGCCGAGCATGGCGCGCTCGTTCGGGGTGGACGCGCTGCATATGAGCGTCGCGCTGACGTCGTATCTGGTGAGTCTGGCGGTGTTCATCCCGGCATCAGGGGCGGTCGCGGACCGGGTGGGGTCGCGGACGGTGTTCTGCGCGGCGATCGTGCTGTTCACGGCTGGCTCGGTGATGTGCGCGCAGGCGGACAGCCTGCCGTTCCTGGTGGCGTCGCGGCTGATCCAGGGGATGGGCGGGGCGATGATGGTGCCGGTCGGGCGGCTGGTGCTGCTGCAGACGACGGCGAAGAGCGAGCTGATCTCGACGATGAACTGGCTGCTGGTGCCGGCGACGATCGGGCCGATGATCGGGCCGCCGGTGGGCGGGTTCCTGGTGACCACGCTGAGCTGGCGGTGGATCTTCTACATCAACGTGCCGATCGGGGTGGCGGGACTGGCGCTGGCGGCCCGGTTCGTGCCGCAGCTGCGTGCGGCGCGGCAGCGGTTCGACGTGCGTGGACTGGTGCTCTCGGGGGTGTCGCTGGCGTGCCTGATC